>NZ_BAFM01000003.1 GCF_000334895.1 Halococcus agarilyticus
GCTCGTGGTCCGTGCCGTCGGTGCCGGTGATGTCGATCGTTTCAGACGAACCCTCGTGGGGTTGAAGCGGCGTCGGAAGCGTTCAACCCCTCGCGCGGTCGTTGTTTCAGACGAACCCTCGTGGGGTTGAAGCGGCTGGACGCCGCGGTAGTAGAGCATCTTGACGAGGTTTCAGACGAACCCTCGTGGGGTTGAAGCGGGAGCTGCGCTTCTCAGCGTCGATCAAAAATACGGTTTCAGACGAACCCTCGTGGGGTTGAAGCCGGCGGGAACTCTGGCGGCGGGTCTGCCAGGTCACGTTTCAGACGAACCCTCGTGGGGTTGAAGCGTACCGGATAACCATTCGGCGGGCGTGCTCTGCCGTGTTTCAGACGAACCCTCGTGGGGTTGAAGAGAGGATCCGATCGGCGCAGGCGAACCCGGCGACGATCCCACCGTTGAGGCTGCGCTCGGGGTACTGTGCTCGGCTCGCCATCCCCGCGTAGTGGATCCCCTCTGCGACCTCGCTCCCGAGATCGTAGGGAATCACCATGTCGAGATAGCCTCGTTCGTAGACTGGCGCAGTGCGGGGGTTCCGCGCGGTCTCGATCCAGTTCACGCTCTCGCGATCGAACTCGGGGAAGAGGTCCTCGATCCCCGCGAGCCAGGTTTCCTCGACCCCGTCGTCGTCCATTCGCCAGAGCGCCTCGTCCGGATCCTGAACGTAACTCACGGCGTAGAGGAGGTGCTCGCCGCCGTAGCGCTCGGGTGGGACGAAGTTGGTGTGTTCGATCAGCGCGCCGAAGGGGGCGTCGTCGGCGATGTTGAGCCAGTAGGTGTCCATCAGGGGTTCGGCAAGGCTCAGCACCGAGCAGACCGTCCCCTGAAAGTCGATCTCGCAAGTGTAGCCCGTGAGGTCCTCCAAGACGTTCGGCATCGCAGCGACCACCACCCCGTCGACATCGTGAGTTGCGGTTCCGTTCTCGGTGTCGACGGTGAGCGAGTCGACCGCGCCGCCGTCGATTCCGACGTCCGTGACTCGCGCCCCGGTCTCGACGTGCTCGCGGCCCACCGCGGACACCAGAGCGTCGACCAGGCGGTGGAACCCGCCGTCGAAGTAACCGAGGAACTCGCCGCGGAGGAGGTCGCGCTCGCCGCGGAACTTGATCCGACCGAGGAGCCACGCCGCGCTCACGTCCTCCTTGCGCGAGCCGAACTTCGCTTCCAGCAGAGGGTCGAAGAAGTTCTCGTACACGCCACGAGTGGTGTGATCGAGCAGGAACTCCTTGATCGGCACGTCCTCGAAGTCCCGGAGGTCGTCGTAGGTGTCGCGTCTGGGGACGCCGCCACGCACGTCGACGTCGAGCGTCAATAGCCCGAGCCGGAACTTGTCGTAGAGGCTCAGATGGGGATAGGCGAGGATCTCCCACGCCTTGTCCATCGAGTGGACGACGCCGTCGACGTAGTAGGCGTTCTTCCCGACGCGCCACTCGACCGCGTCCCCGAGCCCGAGCTCCTCGGCGAGCTCGACGATGGTCTCCTCTGACTTCGAGAGGTGGTGGTAGAACTTCTCGATCCGGTCGCCGCGGGTCTCGTAGGTCGCGGCGAGGCCGCCGACGCTGTCGCTCGCCTCGAACACCCGCACGTCGTAGCCGGCCTTCTGGAGACGATACGCTGCGGCCAACCCCGCAACGCCGCCGCCGACGATACCGATCATGGCTCGCGTTTCCGCCCCGTCGGAATGGGTGTTGTGATCGGCGGGTCGCACCGACCGCCCACCCACATCCGACGAACGGCCCACAGGGTTAGGATGCCTGGCCGTCTACGTCACCCATGACCGTCGTTGCACTGCTCAGCGTCGCACCAGTCACCGAGGAAAGCATGGCCGGCGAGGTCGCGAAGGCCGTCGACGCGCTCGACGAGTTCGACGTGCGCTACGAGACCAACCCGATGGGGACCGTGATCGAGGCCGCGGAGGTCGAGGAGATCTTCGCTGCGGCCCAGGCGGCACACATGGCCGTCGACGGCGATCGGGTGAGCACGTTCCTGAAGATCGACGACAAGCGGACCAGCGAGGGCACGGCGAGCGAGAAGGTCGATGCGGTCGAACGCGAACTCGGCCGGACGGCCAGCGGGAATCCCGACGAGTAGATCGGTCGCCGAGCGGACCGATCGGACCGACAGACCGTTCACCCGCGCCGCCGAACCGGCGGTATGGAGAGCCTGAACCGGATGGCGCTCGAACTCGTCGAGGAGGCGATCGAGTTCGCCGACGAACTCGCGATCGCGATCACCGAACTCGACGACGGGGCCACGGTGCTCGACTTCGGTCACGACGTCGCGGGCGGTATCGAGGCGGGCTTGCTTCTCGCCGAGATCCAGACGGCGGGGCTCGCGACGATCCAGAACCGGCTGGGCGAGGTCGCTGGCGCGCCCGTCCCCCATATCGATCTCACGACTGACCGGCCGGCGCTCGCGCTACTCTGTGCACAGAAAGCGGGCTGGGAGCTCGACGCCGACGGGTTCGAGGGGTTGGCGAGCGGTCCGGGGCGCGCACTCCTCGCCGAGGAGGAGATCTTCGCGCGGGTGGGCCACGAGGACGACTTCGACTTCGCGACACTCGCGATCGAGGCCGACGAACTTCCAGGGGAGGCCGTCGCCGAGCGGGTTGCCGACCGAACCGATGTCGGGGCGAATGCGGTCTTCCTGCCGTCGTTCCCGAGCGCGAGCCTCGTCGGCAGCGTCACGGCCGCTGCGCGCGCCGCCGAACTCGCGACTGTTCGCCTCGCCGACCTCGGCTACGACCCGCTCGATATCCGATCGGTGAGCGCGAACGCACCGGTCGCACCCGTGGCGAGCGACGAGGCGACTGCGATCGGGCTCGCGAACGACACGCTCGCCTACGGCGGCCAGGTCCATCTCACCGTCGACGAGGAGTTCGGACGGTTCGACGAGCTTCCCTCGACCGCGAGCGACGAGTACGGGGTCCCGTTCGAGGAAATTCTCGATAGCGTCGACTGGAACTTCGCCGATCTCCCGGACGGGCTGTTCGCGCCGGCCCAGGTCACCGTCGACGTTAGCGGCGGCCCGACCCACGCGTTCGGCGAAACCAGCGAGGACGTGCTCGGCGACGCCTTCGGACTGTGAAGTTCAAGATCGTTCCCGAACCCCGAGACGCAGCGTTCGTCGCGGAGGCCCAGCGGGCGCTGCCGCTGGTCCCCGGCAGCGAGAACGACTGCTGTGCACGGCTCGTCGAGCGGACGGACCTCGCCGCGCGCGAGGTGGCTCGTGAGTGGATCACGTTTCTCCGCGCGCTCGGCCTCGCCGAGGAGACCGAGTCGGGCTACCGACGGCTGCGACGTGACCCCGCTTCCGACGACCTGGCTGCCGCGTTTCGCGAGCACGTCTTCGGGGCCGACGCCGTTCTCGGCGTGCTCGATACGGCCGACGAGCCGCTCGGTGTCGAAGCGGTCTACGAGCGGTTCCGCGAGGAAGTGCCGAACTGGGAACGGTATCGACGCGCGGACTGGGACGAGGAGTGGCGCAAGCGCGTCGAACGGCTGCTCGATTGGGCGGTCGTGTTCGATCTCGCCGAGCGCGTCGACGGCGCGTACCGCATCTGCTGACCCGTCCGACTTTTATCCTCACCGCCCCCATCGTCGGCGATGAGTCCGACCGTCGACACGGTGTTGTTCGACATCGACGACACGCTGTGTGCGTACCGCCGGTCGGGGGCGGAGGTGCTCGCGGCCGCCTTCGAGGCCGCTGGCGTCGAGCCGTTTTTCGGGATCACCGACTACTACGACCGCTACTCGCGGTTCGTCGATCGGACCGACACCATTCAGGAGTTGCGTGCGGCGTGCTTCGCCGCCATCGCCGACGAGCGCGGCCGCGACCCCGATCGCGGGCGGGCGGTCGCGGCGGCCTACGCCGACGAACGCGATCAGTGGAACGTCGACGCGCTGCCGGGCGCGCGCGAAGCGGTCGACCGCCTCGCGACCGACCACCGGCTCGGGGTGGTTACCAACGGCGCACCCGGGATGCAGGCGAAGAAACTCGCCGCGATCGGCCTCGACGACGCCTTCGAGATCGTGGTCCACGCCGGCTACGACGCGCCCGCGAAACCCGATCCCGAACCGTTCCGCCGCGCACTCGACGCGCTCGATACCGATCCCGACTCGACCGTACACGTCGGCAACTCCCTGACCTCGGACGTGCCTGGAGCACAGGCTGCCGGCCTCCGTGCCGCGTGGCTCGCCGACGGCTCGACGCCCGACCCGGTGCCCGAGTACACGCTCGATTCGATGGCCGACCTCCACGAGCCGCCGTGGCTGACCCGGTGACCGGCGCTCAGTCGATCTACCGGCAACAACAACCCGTTTCTGGAACGCACCAAATCGATCGAGCGACAGCTACGGGGTCGTATCGGGCTGGTTTCGGCCGATACGACGTCTCGATGGCGACGTGGCTACGGGCAGACTGCTCCGGATGACGGGTGGCTATGCGTGTCGGACCCCTACAAACGGGTGAGAAGCGGTCGCCTGTCCGTTTCGTTCGCTCTCCATCATGGGTACATCAGACACGCAGATCGACGTCGCTGGCTTCGTCGCCAACCTCCGTGCGTTGCAGTACCGGGAGGTGATGATGGCGCTGGCGACGCTCGCGGTCGTCGCCGGCTCGATCGTGTTCTTCCCCGGTACCGAGAACGTCACCACCGGGATCGACTCGGCGATCTCGCCAGGCCTGCTCGCGCTGCTGGTCGTCACGGCGGTCGTGGCCGGCGCGATCAAGGGGATGCTCGGCTTCGGCTACGCGCTCGTCGCGACTCCCGTGTTCGCGTCGGTGATCGACCCGACGCTCGCGGTGGTCGTGCTCGCGATCCCGCCGTGGATGATCAACATGTTCCAGATCGGCGAGACCGACACCGGCCTCGATTTCATCCGCGAGGAGTGGGTGCTGATGGCGCTGGCGATCGTCGGCACCGTGATCGGGGTGTCCTTCCTCGCGGAGTTCAGCACCGGCCCGGTCGTCCCGTTCATCATCGGACTGATCATCCTCGCGTACGTGATCTTTCAGGTGGTGCAGGACTTCGTGACGATCGAGGAAGCCCACCACCCGGTCGCGCTTGGCGTCGCGGGCTTGCTCGAAGGCTTCCTGCTCGCAGTCGCCAACCTCGGCCCGCTGCTCCCCGCGTACTTCCACACCTTCGAGCGCGACGCCGAGCGCTACATCGGCGGGCTCTCGATGGTCCTGGGGACGATCTTCACCGTCCGCATCCTCCAGATGGCGCTGTTCACCGACCTCATCACGACCTACCGGCTCTGGCTCGGGTCGGCCATCGCGGTGGTCACGATCGTGGGTCTGCTCGCCGGCACCTACCTCCGCCGGATCGAGATCGACGAGGAGCGGTTCAACTGGTTCGTGATCGGCCTCCTCTTTCTCATCTCGCTCAACATCTTCAAGAACACGATCCCGCCGCTGTTCCTCTGACTGGCTGCGAGTCGTCACGCGGCCACACCCAGTCACACGAATTCGTGGTTATGGCTTGATGTACGCATAGCCCTCCGCCTGGAGGCGCGTCAGTTCGCCGACACCCGCGGGGACGAGCTCCACGCCGTCGATGAGGTCCTCGGCGGTCGTGTCGGTGCCCGCGAGGGTGTTGCGACACTGTTTGAACGCGACCCCGTGCTCCATGAGCGTCTCGACGTGCTCGCGCTGTGGCGAGTTCTCGGTCACCAGCGCGAGGCCGCCGCTGTTCGTGACCACCGCGACCGCGTCGAGATCGATCGAGTCGTCGTCGAGCAAGTTGGCGACGTTGTTCACGACCCGCTCGTGGAGAACGGTGTCGTCGTTCGAGTGATGGAAGACGGCTTTCACGCACCCAGATAACGTCGCCGGCGACTCAAGCGATGGGGTTTGGCGTGACGAGCGCGGGTTCGACTGGGGTTGGCTCGGGTAGTTCGTCTCACTCTGCGGGCGACACGCCGGTCACGGTGCCGACGCCCTTCGACTGCCCCTCGCGAAAGACGAAGCGCTGACCCTCCTCGACGAGGTAAGGGCGGAACTTGAAGCGGACAGTAGTGGAGCCGGTGTCACCAGGAAGAAGCTGACCCTCGGCAGGGTGAAAGGCGGCGGCCTCGCTCACGGTTTCGAGGTGGACGACTGGCTCGTAGCCGTCGTCGATCCTGGTGGGGTGGTTGAGCACCATCACGTCGGCCTCGAACTCCCGGACGGGGTCGGGATCGGCCTCGCGCGGCAGGAGCACCATCCCACGCTCGACGTCGGTCTCGCGGACGCCCTTCAGCGCGATGCCGACGATTCGCCCGGCCTTCGCGCGGTCCACACGGTGGTAGTGCATCTCGATCGAGCGCGCCTCCACATCGCGAAAGGAGCCGTCGGGAAACGGGCCGAGCAGGAGTTCGTCGCCCGCTTCCACGGTACCGGAGCGCACAGTTCCGGAAGCGACCGCACCGACGCCCGTGATCTTGTAGCTCCGGTCGACGTACATCGAGAACTCGCCCTCGCCATCCCCGGTCTTCGGCAACCGGCCGAACAGGTCGTCGAGCGTGTCCAGTCCTTCCATCGTGACCGTGCTCGTTCGGAGCACCGGGACGACGGAGCCACCGATCTCCTCGACCGCCGTATCGACGCCGTGGCGCTCGACGCGGAGCGGGGTCTTCCCGACGTCCCGGAGCAGGCGCTCGACCTCGCGTTCGACCTCGCGGGCGCGCTCGCCGTCGACCATGTCGGTCTTGGTGATCGCGACGATCGTGGGGAGCTCGGTCGCGAGGAGGACGCCGAGATGCTCGCGGGTGGTCTTGGTGGGGCCGTCGTCGGCCGCCACGGTCAGGAGGCCGTAGTCGAGTTTCTGGCCGACGAGTCCTCGAATCGTGGTTCGGAGCCACGGCTCGTGACCCACGGTGTCGACGAACGACACCAGCTTGTCGGCCGACTCGACCACTTCGGCACGGTCTGACTTCCGGTCGGGGTTGTCGGTCCGGACCGGCTCGCCCTCGACGAACCCGTAGACCGCATACGAGAGGTCCGCCGAGAGGCCGCGCTCGACCTCGTGGGGCTGGACATCGAGGAAGCTTCGCGTGCTTCCCTCGCCGTCGTCCGGCCGGCCGGTGACGAGGCTTCCCACCAGCGTGCTCTTGCCGTGATCGACGTGGCCCGCGGTGCCGACGACGATATGGCCGTCGTCCTCCAGCAGCGCGCCCTCTCGAACGGTGGCGACGCCCACGAGCCCCCCTTCGATCCCCCACGTGTCGACCGACTCGATGTGGGCGTCGGCCTCCTCGGCGAGCAGCGAGAGCACGTCCATCGACTCCGAGAAGTCCTCAAGAGAGATCCCCGCGAGCCCGCCGGCGTCGGTGACACCGACGACGTACGTGGCCTCGCCGTCGCCCGAGAGCACCCGGTGGCGGAGCTGGGCCGCGAGGCTTTCGAACTTGCCGTCGGCGAGGTGGAGGTCCTTCGTGAGCCGTTCCTTGAACTCGACGCTGCCGCCCTCGCGCTCGCCCGCATCGAGCGCCCGTTCGAGGACGGCCCGGTCGGGGGCCATGTGGACTCGTGGCGTGCCGGGCGCAAAAGCCCTTCTCTACGGTGTGTGGTGGCACGGTCCACGGTTTTCGTTCGGGAGAATGCCGGGCGAAGCCTGGCCGTTGTTGGTGGCGGTGGCGCGCGGGAGCGCGTCGAAGACGCGCGACTCGTGCGAGGGATGACCGAGGAAGCGAACGAAGTGAGCGAACGAGGGAGTCGGCTGGGGAGGGCGTGGCTTGCGGTTCTCAGTTGTGTCGTGATCGTCGTCGGCGAATCGGCTGTCCCACCGAACACCGTGATGAGACTGCTGTTGCCGGGTTTACGGGGAAGATCGCACCGTCGAAAGCGCCTCGAAGAACCCGTTGGCGTACGCTGTATCCGTCACCTGGTCGGCCGCCTGTGTCGCCGCGTCGTCGGCGTTCGCCACCGCGAACGACCGTCCCGCGGCCTCGAAGGTCGCAACGTCGTTTTCCGAATCACCGATCGCGACGAATTCCTCAGAATCTCGCCCGAGGCGGTCGGCGACGATCCCGAGCCCGCGGCCCTTGTCCACGTCGGGTGAGACGACGTGGTAGGCGAAGCCCGTGTCGAACACCCGGAGACCGTGATCGGCGGCGATCTCCCGGAGTGGATCGAGTGGTGCGTCGCGGCTCACCGCGATCTCGGTCTCGCGCCACCGGTTGACGAGATCGAGACTCCCCCAGCCGAGATCGTGGCCCGCCTCGCGGTACGCCGCGGCGACGCGTTCTGCGGCCGCGCGGTCGCCGTCGATCACGAGTTCGTCGTGGCTGTCGGTGTCGAGACAGACCACGCCGCCGTTCTCGGCGACCACGAGCGTCGCGAGGCCGGCGAACTCACAGAGCGCGACCGGGTAGGGGAGCGCCTTGCCGGTGGCGAGCACGACCGGCGCGGGCCACTCCCGGAGCGCGGCGAACACACGCGGGTCAACGACTCGATGTCGATCGGTGAGCGTCCCGTCGATGTCGACCGCGAGGGGCGGTCGTGTGTCGGGAGCAGCGTCTGCGCGATCCATGCACGGTGTGGGCGAGCCGATCGGTTACGGGTTCGGATCGCGGTCGTTCGACGGATGCGGCCGTCGGTTCGGGGCGGTCGGCCCGGAGCGGCCGGCTCGGGGCGATCGTCAGTCCGAGAGGTGATCGTAGGCGCTCTGGACCCGCTTGAACGCGCGTTCGCTGCCGTCGTCGGCGTCGGGATGGACCTCCTTCACCTTCTCGCGGTAGGCGGACCGGACCGCCGTTTCGTCCGCGCCAGGCTCGAGACCCAGCGTCCGGTACGCCTCGGCCGTGCTCGGGCCGGCCTGCCGACGCCGGCCGCCGACGTCGCGGCGTCGCGAGCGACCGGCGTCGAAACCGCGTCTCTCCCGTGGGCCGGTCCGCCCTTCGCGCGGTCCCGCACCGAATCCATCAGTACGGGTTCGCGCCGTCGATTTGGCTCGTCCGGAACCGGCGGCGCGGGCGTCGCGGTGGACGCGCCGCCGCAGCCGGCCGCTGGCGTGATACCAGAGGAAGTACGTCGTCACGCCGAACGCGGCCGCGAGCGCGAGCGCCACCGGACTGTAGACGAAGCCGAGCACCGTCGTCAGGACGGTCAGTCCGGCGAACACCGCACCGAGCCCGATCACGAGCCGCGACCTAGTCACGCGGATGCTTGTGCCCCGAGCGGCGTAAGTCCCTCGCCACAGGTTCAAGTCCCCGGACGGCGAACAGCCACCATGAGCGTGTCCGGCCTGTGCCAGGTCTGTGAGAGCGCCGAAGCGAGCCACACCTGCGATCAGTGCGGGCGGGCGGTCTGCGACCAGCACCACGACGATGCGTTCGGGCTCTGTCTCGACTGCTCGGCGGGAGCCGGCGGTGGGAACGGTTCGGAGACCGGCGAGGAGCCCGGACGAGGCGATACCGGCGACGACGTTCGGTTCTAAACCTCGGCGACGATCACCGACGAGCGACGGGATCGGGTTCGTCGCTCCGATCCACACCAGTGCCGCGACCGCGGCTCAGTCGTCGGCCGGGTGGTCGACGTACTGGCGCTCCCAGGCGTGACGGGCCGCGATCGCCGCCTCGCCTCGCTCGGTGACCGTGTAGAAGTTGGTGACGTCGCTCTGTGCGCCCTTCTCCACGAGACCGTTCTCGACGAGCGTGTCGAGGTTCGGATAGAGCCGGCCGTGGTTGATGTCGCCGTCGTAGGCGCGCTGTAGCTCCTCGCTGACCCCGAGACCTTTCGGCTCGTCCATCCCCGCAATGACGTACAGCAGGTCACGCTGGAACGCCGTGAGATCCTCCATCATTGTCCGTCAACGCCACCCACAACCGCATGTCGTTTATACTTTCTCGATGGCACCAACTAATACCACGACACGGGCGACTCGGATACAGCGCTCCGACACTCGCCCGTTCCGGTATCGAAGCGCTCGCGGGGAACGAACACCCTTCTGCTGTCGTCGAAACACACGTCGGGATCGATGTGGTCGGTGTCCGGTCGGTCGTGATGACGACGGGCTACAGCCGGAACGGCACCATCGACAGCTTCGTTCGTATATCAGCGTTTGGGTTTAGCTATCAAGGACATATATTGCCCCTAGTGGAAAGATTATTATGTTCATCTTCCATGCTCCGTGTATGCGACGCGAGGACACAGGACAGAGCCGCCGTGACGTGCTGAAACTCGCCGGTGCGTCGAGCGCCGTGGGAATCGCCGGCCTGGCCGGCTGTCTCGGTGGTGGTGGCGGCAGTGGCAACGACTCCGGCAGCGGTGGTGGTGGTGGCGACAGTGGCAACGACTCGGGGAGTGGCGGGAACGGATCGGGTGGCGGGAACGGATCGGGTGGCGGGAACGGCTCCGGCGGTGGAGGCAGCGAGGACTACCCGTCGCTCGGCAACTTCCCGGTCGAGGGCGACACCGCGACGTTCGGGCTCACCGTCCCCCAGAGCGGGTCCTACCAGGCGGAGGGCGCGAGCGAGCTCCAGGCGTACGAGCTCGCCATCGACCATCTCAACAACGGCGGCGGCTGGGTCGATAGCTTCGAGGACCTCAGCGGCGATGGTGTGCTCGACAAGCAGATCGATTTCGTAGAGGGCGACACGGCGACCGATCCCGACACGGCGCGGAACGCCGCCAGCCGGATGATCAACCGGGACGACGTGATCATGTTCACCGGCGGGTCGTCGAGCGCAGTGGCGATCGCGCTGCAGTCGCTGGCCCAACAGGAGAAGGTGCTGTACCAGTGCTGTCTCACCCACTCGAACGCCACGACCGGCGCGGACTGCCGGCGGTACGGGTTCCGGGAGATGTTCAACGGGTACACGACCGCACAGGCGCTCGTCCCGCCGGTGACGGAGGCCTACGGGGACGACCTCAACTTCTACCAGCTCTACGCCGACTACACGTGGGGCCAGAGCGTCCAGTCGTCGATGAAGCAGTTCTTCGAGGAGGCCGGCTGGACCGAGGTCGGTAGCACGGCGACACCGCTCGGGACCTCCGATTTCTCCTCGTACCTCTCGGAGGCCCAGAGCTCCGACGCCGATGCGCTGTTCCTCGTCGAGTACGGGCTCGACGGCGCGAACTCGCTCAAACAGGCCGCCAACCAGGGCCTGAACGAGGAGATGGAGATCGTCGTGCCGCTGTACAACCAGCTGGTGGCGGGCAACGCGAAACAGGCGATCCCCGGTGTGTTCGGCACGACCGCGTGGGACCCGGGGATCGACAACGAGCCGTCGAACACGTTCGCCGACGCGTTCGAACAGGAGTACGGCAACCCGCCGCCAGGCGTCGCACACCTCGCGTACGCACAGACGCTCCAGTACGCGGCGGCCGTCGAACGCGCCGGCACGTTCTACCCGCCGGAGGTCATCCGGGCCCTCGAAGGCTACGAGTACGACAACGTCGGCCTCGGACAGGAAGTGATGCGGAAATGCGACCACCAGGCCCAGCGAGCGATCCCGGTCGTCCAGGGGAAAGAGACCGGCGAACAGAGCGAGGGCGACCTGCTGGACCTCGTCAACCTCGTTCCCAGCGACCAGGTCGGCTACGACTGTGACAGCGGCCCGGCGGCCGAGTGCGAACTCGGCAGCTACGAGTAGCTCCCCGGGCACCGCGTTTCGAGGGAGACGTGTGACAACGACGATCGATCGGCCGAGGGAAGACGACAACATGAACGACCCAACAGCGACCGACTCGAACAGTGACACTCAGTACCGCCGACCGCCCCAGTACCGCCGCTGCCGTCGGCAGTTCGGCGGCGGTCACGGGGAGCGATCGGGCAGCGAGAGCGGGAGCGTTCGATGAGCCTCCTCTCCGAAGCGGTTCGCATCCTACTCAACGGCCTCCAGACGGGCGCGATCTACGTGCTGCTGGCGATCGGGCTGTCGATCATCCTCGGCACGCTCAAGTTCGTGAACTTCGCCCACGGCGCGCTGTACGTCGTGGGACTGTACGTCGGGCTCCTCGTCTCCCAGGAGACGACCTTCTCACAGGGACAGCTCGCCGAGTTCGGGTTCGGCACGCTCGGGCTCGACCTCGGCTTCCTCGCCGCGCTGATCGTCGTACCGCTCGTGGTGTTCGTGCTCGGTATCGCGATGGAGCGGTTCGTCGCGAGACCGTTCTACGACCGGCCCGATACCGACCAGATTCTCCTCACCTTCGGGCTCGCGATCGTCGCCCAGCAGGCGCTCAGAGTGCTGTTCGGCGGCAACAGTCAGAGCTTCGCCCAGCCCGAGTGGGCGTCCGGGGCGGTGGAGCTGCCGCTGGTCGGGGGGTTCCCGCAGTGGCGGCTCTGGGTGATCGCGATCACGGGGCTACTGGTCGTGCTCGTGTATGCGCTGATCGAGTTCACCGACTTCGGGCTCACGGTCAGAGCGGGCACCCAGGACGCGGAGATGGTCCAGCTGCTCGGGATCAGGATCACACGGCCGTACATCGTGGTGTTCGGCATCGGTGCCGCGCTGGCGGGCGTCGCCGGCGTGGTCGGCGGCCCGCTGACCGTCGTCAACCCGACCGTCGGGACCGACGTCCTCGTGCCGGCCTTTCTCACAGTGGTGATCGGCGGGCTCGGCAGCATCAGGGGCGCGGTGCTCGGCGGGCTGATCCTCGGGATCACGCAGTCGTTCCTGATCCAGTGGAGCCTCGTGATCCCCGCGCTCGGGATCGACTACGCGTTCGCGCCGTGGTCCCAGGTCGGCATCTACGCGATCGCCGCGGTCATCCTCCTCGTGCGTCCCCAGGGACTGCTCGGAAGCGAGGTGGAGATCTCATGAGAGCCGCCACGACGCCGCTTCCCGACGGGTCGGTCGGGCGACGCCCGCGGCGCTTATTAGCGCGCGTTCCGTGTGGGAGGTATGAGACCGACGGCCACGGCATCGGTCCACACTGCTCGTCCCCGTGGCTCCGCCAGCGCCGCGATCGACGGGTTCGCGATCGCCACTGGGGGTGGTCCGTGTGAGCGATGAGGGTGTGAACCCGACCGAAGCCGAGGCCGACGGGGGCGAGACCGTCGGTGGAGCGACGGGGACGACACCTCTCAGTGGGGTTCGAGCGCGATGGGAACGGATCCGCGAGCGGGAGTCGGTGGTCATCGCGCTGACGATCGTCGGCGTCGCGCTGTTCCCGTACTTCCTCGTCCGAGCCCCGGTGATCAGCGAGCTCCTCCAGGGCTACCAGGAGCTCGCGTCGCTGATCCTCGTCTGGGGGATCTTCGCGATCGGGTTCGATCTGCTGCTCGGGCGCACGGGACTGCTCTCGTTCGGCCACGCCGCGCTCTGGGGAGCGGGTGCGTACGCGGCCGGCTGGCTCAGTGCGAACGTCGTCCAGTCCCCACTCGCGATCGTCGCGATCGCGGTGCTGTTCGTCGTGGCTCTCTCGGTCGTGCTCGGGGCACTGTCGCTCCGGCGGGGTGGGATCTACTTCGCGATCCTCACGCTGGCGTTCGCCCAGATGATCTACTACATGGCCTCGGCACCGCTCGCGTTCATCACCGGTGGCGACAACGGGCTGACCGGCGTGGAGATCGGGCCGCTGCTCGGATCGTTCGATCTCGGGAGCGAACTGCCCTCGATCGCCGGAACGCTGCTCGGCACATGGCGCTACGCGTTCATCGCGGCGGCGCTGGTGGTGAGCGCCGCGATCATCCTCCGGATCCTCAACTCGCCGTACGGGATCGTGTTCCGTGCCATCCGCGAGAACGAACGCCGCGCGGAGTTCGTCGGCTTCAACGTCTGGCGCTACAAGCTCGCGGCGTTCGTGCTTTCGGGGACCTTCGCGGGGTTCGCGGGGGCACTGTTCACCATCCACGGCGAGTACGTCCCGCTGTCCTCGCTGTACTGGACCACGAGCGGCGAGGTGGTCATCATGACCGTTCTCGGCGGCGTCGGGACGCTGCTCGGACCGCTGCTCGGGGCCGGGATCTACCTCTGGGTCGAGTACATCGTGAGTGGCGGGTACCCCTTCGACTGGATCGGCCCCTACTGGCATCTCGTGCTCGGCCTCGTCTTCGTCGTGGTCGTCGTGTTGCTGCCCGACGGGATCTGGAACGGGATCAAGAGGCTTCTCCGAGACGTGTTCTGGTTCGTCTCACTGGCGACGAGGGACCCGGAGGCGGCGAAAGATCACGCTGTTCAGAAGGCCAAGGCAGCCATTGCGTGGATCGTGTCGCTCGCCACCGGCATCGTCGAGCGGGTCATCGCGGTGCCGCGGCGGCTCGCCGCGCTCGTCTCCGGAGGGGGTCGGTGATGGCGCTGCTCGAAACCCGCGGGCTCGTGAAACGGTTCAACGGGCTCACCGCGACCGACGACGTCGACATCGCGATCGAGGAGGGCGAGCGCGTGAGCGTGATCGGCCCGAACGGCGCGGGCAAGACCACCCTCATCAACCTCATCACCCGGATGCTCGAACCGACCGAGGGCGACATCGTGTTCCAGGGCGAGTCGATCACCGACCGTGCGCCCTACGAGGTGGTCCAGCAGGGGATCAGCAAGTCGTTCCAGACCGCCTCGATCTTCCCGGAGCTCACGGTCGAGGAGAACGCCGAGATCGCTGCGCTGGGTGCCGAGCACGGCTCCTTCCGGCTCAACTTCCTCCGCCACCGCAACCGGTATTCGACGGTCGACGACGCGACTCGACGCACCCTCGAAGCCGTCGATCTCTGGGGCCAGCGCGAGGTGCCAGCGGCCGATCTCCCCTACGGCGACAAGCGCCGCCTGGAGATCGGGATCGCGCTCGCGAGCGAGCCGGACCTCCTCCTGATGGACGAACCCACCGCCGGGATGAGCCCCGAGGAGACCAGCGCGACCGTCTCGCTCATCGAGGACGTGAAGGAGGAGCTCGGGCTCACGCTGGTGTTGATCGAACACGACATGGAGATCGTCTTCGAGGTCTCGGATCGGATCATCGTGCTCAATCGGGGCCGGGTCATCGCGGAGGGAACTCCCGAGGAGATACAGGGCGATCCGGACGTCCAAGAGGCCTATCTCGGTGGTGTCGAGCTGTGAGCCTGCTCACGCTCGACGCGGTCGACGCGTACTACGACGAGAGCCACATCCTCCGCGACCTCTCGATGACGGTCGAGGACGGCGAGATCTGTGCGCTGCTCGGTCGCAACGGCGCGGGCAAGACGACGACGCTGCGGTCGATCGCGAGTTCGAAGCCACCCGACGTCCGCGACGGCACGATCACCTACGACGGCGAGGACATCACCGGGAGAGCCGTCGAGGACGTCGCGATGGCCGGCATCTCGCTGGTGCCCGAGGAGCGTCGCATCTTCGCGGACCTCACTGTCGGGGAGAACCTCCACCTCGCGGACGTCGCCCGCAATCGCTCGAACACGTTCGGCCGGTCGGTACAGGTCGAGCGGAGCGGGATGTCGACCGAGGAGGTGTTCGAGTTCTTCCCGCGACTCGAAGAGCGCGAATCCCAGAAGGCGGGCACGCTCTCCGGCGGGGAGCAGCAGATGCTCGCGATCGGGCGCGCGCTGAAGCAGAACACCGAGCTGCTGATGCTCGACGAACCGTACGAGGGGCTCGCACCGCAGATCATCGAGGCGGTCGAGAACGCGATCGAGCGGATCCGCGACGCTGGAACCACCCTCTTGCTGGTCGAGCAGAACGCCGCGGCGGCGATCAAGATCGCGGATCGGTGTTACGTGATCGATCAGGGTGCGATCGTCTTCGATGGCACCGCCGAGGAGCTTCGCGAGGACGACGAAACCCGCGAACGGTATCTCGGCGTATGACGGGCGACGAGACCGACAGCCAGCACGTGCGCGCTGGGCCAAACGGGGACGCTGGCGGCGGCGTCGACGACGGCACCGGAAGGGATACCCACCCCGACGCCGAGGCGCTCCTCGACGCGCTCGTCGAGGGTGGCGTGGTCTCGGTCGATCCGGAGACCACGACCGTGACGACGACCACTGAGTTCGAGGACACTCGCGCGGTGTATCACGACACCTACGCCGATTCGTCGATCGAACGGTTTCACGGATCGGTCGCCGAGGTGTTCGGCCTCGACTCACCTGAGGCCGCCGCCGAGCGGATCGACGAGCTCGGCGTCACCCGCGAGGAGTTCGTCGCGTTCCTCGCGATCGACGCCCACCTCGACCGGTCGCCGTCGACGGCGATCCTCGCCCGGATGGCGCGCGTCGTCCGCGAGCTGGGACCGGGAACGCCGGTTCCGGAGGGAGTGGTCGAGCTTGACGACGAGAGCTACGAGGGGTTCGTCTCGTCACACGACCGCGCGATCGTCACGGTCTGGAAACACCACTGTGACCCCTGCGAGACGATGAAGGACGACCTCGACGCCATCCTCGCGGCGGTCCCCGACGACGTGGCCGTCGGGGGCCTCGACGGCGAGAGTAGTCCAGAATTCCGGCGTGTGTCGGGCATCGACGCCGCCCCAGCGATGGCGCTGTTCGAGAACGGGGAGTTGCGAGAGGGGTTCACCGGCCGGGCGACGCCCGATCGCGTCGCCGCGGCGTGTACCGATGTCTACGACGGCACCGACGGTGCGTAGCGCCGTCCGAACGGTTCGGGCAGCGGGTCGTTCGGGCGGGAGGAACACCGCCGGACCGCTCTCGTCCGAGCGTTCAGTCGTTCAGGCCGGCCACGAGCACCGGGCGCTCGGCGTTGAGGATCACCGACTGGGTCACGCTGCCGAACAGCGCCTTCCCCGAGGGGTTGCGCTTTCGCCCACCGATATAGATCGCGTCGGCGTCGCGCTCGGTGGCCAGTCGAAGGATGGCGTCGGTCGGATCGCCGCTCTCCTCCGCGACCGAGGTCTCGATCCCGGCGTCTTCGAGACGATCGAGCGCGCGGCGGACCGCTCCGATCTGGGTCACGGACGCCCCCGAGGGGTTCTCGCCGAAGACGTGACAGATCGTGGCGTGAACCTCGTCGGCCGCGCTCGGCAGGTCGGTGACGGCATCGAGCTGTCGGTCGAGGCTCGTCCCGTCGGCGTCGACACACAGCAGGATCTCGTACATGCCCGAACACTGCGAAGAGCGGCGACTTAGGTGTTGTGACGCGTCCGAGTGCCGGAGCGCACCACGGCCACGCACGCGCCGCCTCCTCCCGCTCTTGCTCGTCGTTTGCGTCGTTCTTGCGGGCTGTAACGGCGTTTTCGGGAGCGACGCAGGGACCCCCGAGCGAACGCTCACGCCGGCGGCCGTCCCGACCGACGAGCCGACACCGACACCCGTGCCGCAGCTCGCGCCCGGTCTCACCGGCGAGGGCGTCGTGAACGCCAGCGCGCTCGCGGCGGCACACGACGCCACGCTCGACGACACGTCGTTCACCGTCCGGCGGACGGTGACGTATCGCACTCGCAACGGCACGTCGATCCGGCGGATCGAGAGCGTGACTCGCGTCGCCGACGACGGCCGGTTCCGGATCACGAAACGCTGGAACGGGTCGACGCCCTTGCGACGCGTGGCGTACTACGACGACGGCGAGCGGCTGCTCGTGGCGACGACCGGCACGGACGACGCGACGACCTATCGCCAGGCGTCGCCGGGGACGGTCGTCGCCCAGCGGTCTTCGGTCGCCGCAGCGGGAAGCCGACGGATCGAGACGATGTTCGTCGCTGGCGAGACGGTCGTCGCCGGACGAACGGAGCGCAACGGGACCACGGTCTACCGCCTCGTGCCGGCAGAGACGCTCCGGCGCTCGCCCGAGACGACGACCGGCCTCGGTCGGGCCGTCAGCGTCGAGGCGCGCGTCACCGACCGGGGCCGCGTTCGGAGCTACACGCTCGTCCAGCGCCTCAGCGGCGAGGGATCGGACGGGGCGGCGAGCATCGTCGTCTCGACGCGCTACAGCCGGGTCGGTTCGACCGACGTCGAACGCCCCGCGTGGTACGGCACGGCGCTCGCGGCGACTGACGTGACGACAGCGAACCGGACCGGGGCCAGGACCGAGACAGCCACGACAGCGACGGCAGCCACTCGAACGGTCCAACGTCGTGAGCGCCGGGCGACGGCGATCGCCGTCGGTCAGGCGTCGTAGCGCTGCGAGGCGTAGCTCACGAGCACGAGGAGGATCCCGAGGCCGACGCCCATCGTCCCCATCCCGTAGGCCGCGAGGCCGAGCGGCGTGGGCTGGAGTTCGATCAGGAAGAAGAGATCGACCGGTCGGAGCTCGTCGGGGCCGAACGTCCCGAGCAGGAATCCCGTGAGCCCCGCGATGGCGACGACGACGGCGTAGACGACGAGAACCACCGACCGGCCGCGCCGCCCCGTCGATGGCGTCGTCGCCGTCGGGTTCTCCGACATACTCGTGAGTGACTTCCGCCGGACAATCAGCCTTTTGTCCTCGCGCGCCCGAACCCCGCCATGGCCGAAAAAGAGCTCCTCCTGCTGATTCTCGTCGCCATCGCGGTGTCGATGGCGATGATGACCGTCGTCCTGGTCGTCAGCTGATCGGATCGTCGACCACCGGCGACGAATCGAACCGGCCGCTCGGGTTCTTCCTCGATCCGCTTTCGTCGACCGGCGGGATCGTTCGTCGTCAGGACGCTCGGTTCACTCGTCCTCGGACGG
Source organism: Halococcus agarilyticus (assembly GCF_000334895.1). NCBI lineage: Archaea > Methanobacteriati > Methanobacteriota > Halobacteria > Halobacteriales > Halococcaceae > Halococcus > Halococcus agarilyticus. Next base: position 18,560 of record NZ_BAFM01000003.1, read on the forward strand.
TTGGCTGTCGCCGGTCCGTTCGTCGTCGGCGGACTCGCTACGCTCGCCGCCGTCGGATCGCTCCGCGCTCCGACGAGGATCGCGCTCGCCGTGCTCGCGCTCACCGCCGTCGGTCATCGCCGTCTCCTCATCAGTGTCCTCGCCACCGTCGGCGATCGCGGTCTCGGTCCGGCGCTCGTGCCACTGCCACTCGTGGGTGAACTGGCCGGTCTCCTTCAGGTTCCACGGGTCCGCGTCCTCCATCGATGGGGCCTCGTACCACGACTGGACGAAGTTCCAGACCCAGATGACCTGGCCGACGAAGATGATCAGCGCGCCGAGCGTCGCGACCTGGTGGAAGACGGTCACGATGTTCACCGGCCCGATCGGGAAGTCGTAGGTCGCGTACCGCCGGGGCATCCCGAGGTAGCCCAAAAATAGCATGGCGAAAAAGGTGAGGTTGGTCCCGATCGCCGTCAGCCAGAAGTGCGCCTTCGCGAGGCGCTTCTGGTACATCTTCCCGGTGAAGATCGGGAACCAGTAGTAGATGCCGGCGAAGAAGGCGAACCCGAGCAGCCCCATCACGATGTAGTGGAAGTGACCCACCACGTAGTAGGTGTCGTGGAGCACGAGGTCGACAGGAATGGAGGCGAGGAACACGCCCGTGACGCCGCCGATGATGAAGTTCGACACCGCGCCGATACAGAACAACATTGGGGCAGTCAGCCGGACGTTGCCGCCCCACATCGTGGTGATCCAGTTGAACGTCTTGACCGCGCTCGGGATCGCGATCGCGAGCGAGACCGCCATGAAGCTCGCACGGATCCGGGGATCGATCCCCGTGGAGAACATGTGGTGCGCCCAGACGCCGAACGAGAGCACCCCGATCGCGAGCGTCGAGTAGACGACGAACTTGAACCCGAACAGCTTCCGTCCGCTGAACTTCGGGATCACGAGGCTCAGTATCCCCATCGGCGGCAGCGCGAGGATGTACACCTCGGGGTGGCCGAAGAACCAGAACAGGTGCTGCCAGAGGATCGGCCCGCCACCCTCCCCGGCCGCGAAAAAGGTCGTCGCGAAGTTCCGATCGAGCAGGAGCATGATGAGCGCGCTCCCCAGCAGCGGGAACGCGAACAGGATCAGCCCGGACTGGGTCAGGATGGTCCACGAGAAGATGTCGAGGTTCGCCCAGTTGACGTCGGGCCCGCGCTCGGTGAAGATGGTGGCGATGAAGTTGATCGCCCCCATCGTGGCCGAGACGCCGGTGAGGTGCAGCCCCAACAGCATGAGGTCGACGCCGACGTTGGCCTGGGTGCCGCTCCCGACGCCCGCCGACAGCGGGGTGTACATCGTCCACGCGGTCTGTGCCGGGACGATGTCGAGGCTCGCGATCGGGGCGGTGAAGAAGCCGGCCCAGACGAGGATCGCCCCCGGTGGAAGGAGCCAGAACGCGATGGCGTTGATCCGCGGGAACGCCATGTCGTCGGCACCGATCAGGAGGGGGATGAAGTAGTTCCCGAACGCCGCGATCGCGGGCGTCCCGAACAAAAATAGCATCGTGATGCCGTGGCTCGTGAGCAGCGAGTTGTAGAACTCCGCGCCGATGACGTCGGTGGCGGGCGCGAGGAGCTCCGCGCGCATCAGCATCACCATGATGCCGCCGACCGAGAAGGCGACGACGGCGTACGTGCCGTAGAGGATCCCGATGTCCTTGTGATCCACCGACGTCAACCACCGGATGATCCCGCCGGGCTTCTCCTCGTGGGCGTAGCCGGTCTCCCCGCCGACGGCACCGCCACCGCCGCCAGCCAGCGGCGTGTACGAGCGCCAGTCCTCGATGCGGGCGAGCCACGCAGCGACGCCCGCGAGGAGCAGTCCCATCAGGACCGTCATCACGAGCTGGACTTCTACCATACCGGAAGCTCGAATCCAGAGCGTAAAGAGTCCTTAGATTTCGGCCAGCAGTTCGGGAAGTCGAATCGCCCGAGGGAGGCCGCACTCGGGACGTGACGACCGATCGCATCGGCGAGACGTGTCGTCGACAGTCCTGGCGAATCGGCGACGATCGACGACCGTTCGCGACGATCGAACGCGCCGAAGCTCGACCCCTTCTCGCCTCCCCGAGTCAGTTGGAGTCGGCTTCGGTGACCGCAGGTTCGAGGTCGTCCGCCTCGCCGCCCTCGTTCCTGTTCTCGTCGGCAGTTTCGGCGGTGACGCCCTCGGACAGGTCGCTGGTCGCCCCTTTCGAGCCGGATTCGAGGGTGCCCGAGTCCTCGTCCGTCGCGCTGGCGTCGGCTTGCTCCGCACTCGCAATGACGCGGCCGGAGAGATACGTGAGGAGGGCGAGGGCGACGAACGGAACCACCAGGAGCGCCATGCTGACCACGGTCAGAACGAGGTTCTGTTCCCACGGCCTGATGACGAGAAAGAGCACCACGAAGAACAGGATGATCCCGAGCGGGATGACGTTGACCGTGAGGTCGAGGAGCGTCTCGCGGTCGAAGGTACGCTCTGCCATTGCCGCGGCTTCGGCCAGCCCGATAAATAGGTTGTCGGTTCAGTACGGCTCGCTCTCGACGTACCGCCCGCCAGCCCCCGCGACGAGCGCGACCAGGCCCGCGACGACGACCGCCACACCCCGAGCGACGATTCCGTTGGGTTCGCGTACGATAGTCACGAGCGCGTCCGGCGTCACGGCGGCGAGCTGCGTCACGGTGAGGACGCCGCCGAGCAGTACGAGCACACCGCCGAGCCCCACGAGCAGGTTCCACGGCCGGTCGGCGTAGCCCGACTCCTGGACGATCCCTGCGACCGCGGCGACCAGGAGGAGCAGGCCGCCGACCGCGACCGGGAAGACGTTGAACAGCAGTCCGAGCTCCGAACACACGAACCCGAGCACCACGATCACCGGCCACGGGCTCGACGTCCGGTACTGGTCGCTCACACCCGGCTGCTCGTCCATACCACGTGTTGGGCGGCGAGCGTAAGAAACCCATCGAAAGCCACCGGTCGCACTCGATGGGGGCGCGACGCCGTGCTGGCCCCGACGCGATCGATGTCCGCGGATCGGAGGTCAGACGGCGAACAGGTAGGCGACGAAGAAGAGGAAGTAGCACACCACGAGCACGAGAACGGCCTTCAGCCGGAACAGCCGGAGCGCCTCGTGCTCTGCGGCCTCCGCGGTCTCGTACGCGTCGCGCTCGGCGTCGGTGATCGCGTCGGTGTGGTCGAGACCCCGGTGGAGGGCGAGGTGGTCCTCGTGGACGAACCGCCGACCGCAGTACGCACACACCGCGGCGTCGTCGTCCGACGTTGGTTCGTGCGGGTGTTCGTGGGCCACTGCAGGACTTTCGGGTCGCCACGGCCGAGTAGTTTCCGAAGCCAGGCGATCGCGGCGGAACGGGCATCGAGATGAACGGTGGAGTAAGCGATCGGGAACGGGCGACGAGCAGTTGGGAGGGTTTTTGGTGGTCGGTCCGCAACCCGAGCGCATGGGAACAGCGGACGACACGGCGGAGGAACACGGCGGCCACCATCTCCCGGCGGACGAGGACTGGCCGCGCGGGTTCGGCGAGGCGAGCTGGTGGCCCTTCGTGAGCGCGGCGGGCGCGGCCGGGATATACGTCGGCGCGGCGCTCTTCCTGTTGGGACGTGGCGACGTGGACATCGTGCCACCGATCGCCGGCCCGGCGGTGGTCGTCGCGAGCGCCGGCCTGTTCCTCGCCGGGCTGTTCGGCTGGCTGTATCACGCCTTCGTCGCCGACTTCTGGTCGCGCGGCACCGACGAACACAGCGCGGACACCCTCCGCTTTGCGATGGTGTTGTTCCTCGGCACCGAGATCGCCACCTTCGGGGCGGGGTTCATCTACTACTTCTTCATCCGGGTCGGCACGTGGACGCCTGGCGAGCTTCCGCACTTGCTGAGCTCGCTGGTGCTCGCGAACACCGCGATCCTCGTGATCAGCAGCTTCACGTTCCACTTCGCCGAGGTCGCGCTCCGAAAGGGCAATCGCCGTCGGTTCCTCGGCTTGCTCTCTGTCACTGCGATTCTCGGGATCGTCTTCATTGGGGGCCAGATCCTCGAATACTACGAGTTCATCGTCAACGAAGGGTTCACGCTCACCAGCGGCATCTTCGCGAGCGCCTTCTTCGGGCTCACCGGTCTCCACGGTCTCCACGTCACGATGGGCGCAGTCTTGATCGGGATCGTCCTCGTTCGGGCGTTCGCCGGGCAGTACTCCGCCGAGCGCCACACCTCCGTCAGTACGGTCTCGATGTACTGGCACTTCGTCGACGTGGTCTGGCTCTTCCTCGTCGTGGTGCTCTACGTCGGGGCCGTGGTCTAAGGGGTTCGCCGACTGCAAGCGCCGATCAGAGCGTTTCGGCGAGTTTCTCGATCGGATGTGGCGGTTCGGTGTTTTCGCGCTCGCCGAGTTGACTTCGACAGGACGCACCAGGCGCGACGACCCGATCGCCGTCGCTCCGGTCCACTTGCTCGAAGAGCACGTCGGCGATGGCTCGACTCATCGATAGGTGCTCGGCCTCGTAGCCGAAGGAGCCGGCCATCCCACAGCAGCCCGAATCCAGCGGGTCGATGTCGTAGCCCGCTCGTCGGAGGACGCCGACAGCGTGATGATCCTTCTTCGTGGCCTTCTGGTGGCAGTGGCCGTGGTAGGTGAGTGACTCGTCGGGGACGGTAGCGCCGAGCGCCTCGTCGAGCCGGAACCGGTCGACGTACTCCATCACGCCGTAGGTGTTTCCGGCGACGCACTCGACGTCGCTCGTTCGCACTCCGCCGTCCGTCGCCGGCTGCTCGCCGCCCTCACCGGCCGCGACGGTGCCCGTCGGCACGCTCTCGTCAGGCCCGAGCAGATCCGAATAGTCGGACTGAACCATGACCGCGTCGGAGGGCTCGACGATCACGACGTCCCACCCGCGTCGAACGAGCGGCGCGAGCGCGGCGACGTTCTGCTCGGCGGCCGCGCGTGCTTCGTCGAGAAATCCCTTCGAGAACGCCGGCCGGCCGCTGTCGGCGACGCCGAGCGGCAGCCGGACGTGGATTCCGGCGGCTTCGAGCACTTCGACGGCGGCCTTCCCGGCGTCGGGATGGTTGTAGTTCGTGTACGTGTCCGGGAACAGGAGGACCTTCCGCTCGGCGTCGCCGGCCGTCACCTGCGCGCCGCCGCGTGCGTCGAACCACGCCTCGAAGCTCTCGTCGTGGAAGGTCGGCAGACTGCGCTCGGCGGCGATACCGACGGTCTTCTCGAGGATGGTGCGCGCGCCAGGCAACTCGGACGCCCAGTTCGACACCGGCGCGAACCGACTCCCGAGCGCCGAGAGCCGGTCGACGTTCGCGAACAGCCGGTCGCGGAGGCTCGTGCCGTGGCGCTGGTGGTGTTCGTGGGTGATCTCGGCCTTCAGCTTGGCCATGTCGACCTCGCTCGGGCAGTCGTTCGCACAGCCCTTGCAACCGATACAGAGGTCCATCACCTCCTGCATGAACTCGACGTCGAACTGCTCGCCCGCGGCGAGGTCGCCGCTCATCGCCTGGCGAAGCAGGTTCGCCCGCCCGCGGGTGCTCTGGATTTCCTCGTTCGCAGCGCGGTAGGTCGGACACATCGTGCCGCCGGTCGTCGATTGGTGGCCCCGACAGCCGCCACAGCCGTGACAGAGCTCGACCATCCCCTCGAACCCGTTCTCGTTATTCCACTGAAGTGTGGGATCGAACCTGGCGTCGAACTCGTAGTCCGGATCGAACCGGAGGTTCTCGGTTAGATCGAGCGAGTTCGCATCCCTCTGTCCGGTACTGCTCGCTCCCTCGTCGGGGAGACCACAGACCTGACCGGGATTGAGGAGCCAGTCGGGATCGAACGCCGACTTGAGGTCGCGGAAGACGCCCCAGAGACGATCGCCGTACAGTTTCCGGTTCCACTGGGTGCGGGCGCGGCCGTCGCCGTGTTCGCCCGACACCGAGCCGTCGAGTTCGACCACGAGATCGGTCACGGCGTCGGCGATGCGCCCCATCCGACCGACGCCCTCCACGGTTTTGGTGTCGATGAGCGGTCTGACGTGGAGCACGCCAGGCCCGGCGTGGGCGTAGAAACTCGCGAACGTGTCGTTGTCGTCGAGGATTGCCTGAAAGCCGTCGACGTACTCCGGGAGGCGCTCGGCCGGCACGGCACAGTCCTCGATGAACGAGATGTGTTTCGCGTCCGAGGTCCGCGAGAGCAAAATGGGAAGGCCGGATTTGCGGAGCTTCCAGAACTGCGCGCGGGTGTCGGCATCGTGGGCCTCCATCGCCGCCCGGGCGTACCGTCGGTCTTCCGTCGTTTCGGCCGCGCCGTCGCTCGGCTCCGCCGCCGGGTCAGCTCCAGATACTCGGTCGACAACGAGGTCGGCAACCTGCTGTTTGCCGTCGTCGTCCGAGTCGGCGTAGAACTCGACGAGGAGGACGGAGTCGGTGCCGTCGGGCAGCATGCCGACGACGTCCGCGAACTCGCTGGTGTCGCGCGCGAGATCGAGCAACACGTCGTCCATCACCTCGACCGCGGCGGGATCGTGGTCGAGGATCGACGCGACGTCCTCCATCGCGTCGCCCAGCGAGTCGTAGGACAGCAGCGCCACGGCCTTCGTTTCGGGGATCGGTTCGAGCGACACGGTGGCCGCGGTGACGATCGCGAGGGTGCCCTCGCTGCCACAGAGCAGGCGGGCGAGGTTGACGCTTCCCGAGTTCGCATCCTCGACCACCCGATCGAGGTCGTACCCCGAGACGTTGCGCTTGAGATCGGGGTAGGCGTCCTCGATCGTCGCCCGCTCCTCGTCGACGATCCGTGCGACCGCGGCGTGGATTCGGGCCTCGAGGTCGCCCGCCGAATCGGCGCGCTCGCGGAGTTCCTCGATCGAGATCTCGCCGAACTCGGTCACGGTGCCGTCGGCGAGCACGACCTCACAGGACTCGACGTAGGCGTCGGTCTTGCCGTACACCAGCGAGTGCGCTCCCGTGCTGTTGTTACCGATCGCCCCGCCGAGCGCGCTCTTGTCGCCCCACGCCGGGTCGGGAGCGAACTTCAGTCCGTGGGGGGCGAGCGCCTCGTCGATGTCGGCGAGGTAGATCCCTGGCTCGGCGCGCGCGGTCCCCGACTCGGGGTCGACGTCGAGGAGCGAATCCATGTACCGAGTGAAATCGAGGACGACGGCCTCGTTGACGGCCTGTCCTGCGAGGCTCGTCCCGCCGCCGCGCGGGAGCACCGGAATCTCCCGCTCGGCGCAGTAGCCCATCACCCTGGCGACGTCGGCGGTCGAGCGGGGGAACACGACCCCGATGGGTGTCACCTCGTAGGCGCTCGCGTCGGTCGCGTACAGCTGCCTGGTGTACGTGTCGAAGCGTGCGTCGCCCTCGATCCGCGAGCGAAGATCGTCGAGGAGTTCGGGTCTGGCGACTTCCGCACTTCGATAGTCGTAGTTCACGTCGTGGTCGGTCGGATCGGTCCCGGCCGACTGCCGAACCCCTTCGGTCATCGCTGGACGACGGTTCGGCGGTCGCCACACGATTTCGTGAACGGCTGAACCGGACGAGTGCATCGCATGGCTGGACCGAGAACGAGAGCGAACATGGGCCTTTGGTCGGACTCGTCGGTGACCCGAGTCGAAGTGGATCGCAGGAAGTCGTCGAACCCGGCTTGGCACCGAACCAGCGAGGAGGAGTTACGCCGGCTTCGCCGAAACCGCGCCGATCGCCGAGCTGTTGGACGAGGCGTTACCGCCCGCTGAAGCGTTACCGCCGGACGATTCCTGTTCGTCGAGCCACGTCTGGTACTCCTCGGGCGGCAGCACGGTCATGTTCGCGAGCATTCCCGAATGACCCGATCCGCAGAACTCCGCGCAGTAGAGCTGGTAGGAGCCCGTCTCGGTGGCGTTGGTCTTGATGGTGTTGTACTGGCCGGGGATCGAGTCCTGTTTCAGCCCGAGCTCCGGAACGTGGACTGCGTGGATCACGTCGGTCGAGGTGGTGTGGAGGTAGACGTCGGTGCCGTTCGGGATGGCGAGCGTACTCGAGGAGTTGACGCCCGCCTCGGGGTAGTGGAAGGTCCAGCCCCACTGGTAGGCGATGATCTCGACCTCGACCGCGTCGCCCTCCGTCGGCGCGGTCGCGCCGGACTGGTTGATCAGGAGATCCGCCCCCACCTGCTGTTGGGCCTGGGGCTGCTGGCCGGCGGCGTCGGGCACCAGCGAGATGTAGGGGTTCGCGAGCACCACGAACGACGCGAGCCCGACGAACAGGAGGATGATCGCGGTCGTGATCGTCCACGTGATCTCGAGACGGCGGTTCTCGCGGGTCGGCTGAGGATCGTCGTTGTTGCGGTACTTCACCACCGTGTAGATCAGGATGGCCTCGACGAGGATCGTGATCGGGATCGCCACGTACAGCAGCGACTGGTTCAGGTTGGTGATCATCCGCTCGTTGATCGACTGGGCCAGCGCCGGCTCCACGGCGGCGAAGAGCAACGCGACGACGAGCAGGCCGAACAGGCCGAGACGCGTTCGCTTCATCTGTGCCGAACTCGGGCAGTTGCGCATAAATACCTGCTGACTTTCCCGCTCGGTGGCCGAAAACGCGGGGCCTAAGTGCGGCGGCCGTGAACGGTTTACCCGAGCTATCCCAGCCGTGGCCACCGACACTCACGTCCCGTCGCGGGTACCGACGCTGCTCGCCGCCGCAGCCGTCGGCGTCTACCTCCTCGTCGTGATCGGGGCGACCACGACGCTCTCCAATGCCGCCGCGGCGTGCACGACCTGGCCGGCCTGTGGAGTCGACCTTGCCGACCCCCAGCTCCTCATCGCGTGGGGCCACCGGGTCGCCGCGGTGCTCGCCGGCCTGGTCGTGCTCGCCGCGATCGTCGCGACGTGGCGAACGCCCGCACCGCGTCGGGCGAAGCTCGTTCTCGTGATCCCGTTCGTGTGCTACCCGATCCAGGTCGGCATCGGCGCGCTCGCCGCCACCACCACCACGGCGTGGGTCTCGACTGCCCACCTCGTCTGCGGCGTGGGGATCTTCACCGGGCTCGTAGTCGCGCTCGCGTGGACGCTGGAGGCCGAGACCCTTGGCACCGCCGCACTCAGTGAAGCGTCGACCACGACGACCGCCGCACCGTCCGCCGGGAGTCGATCCGAACCGGCGGTTTCGGAGACGGAGGCGAAACCGACGATGACCCAGCCGCAGTCCATGGGGGACACGGGACCGATCGAGCGCGCACGGACAGTCGGGAGGGCGTACTTCCGACTGATGAAACCCCGGCTGATGTGGCTGCTGTGTCTCGTCGCGGCCGCCGGGATGGCGCTCGCCGCCGGGCCGGCACTCGATGCCGGCACAGTCGTGCGGGTGCTCGGCGGTGGCGTGCTCGCGATCGGCGCGAGCGGCACGTTCAACCACGTCCTCGAACGCGACATCGACCGCCGGATGCAGCGAACCGCCGACCGGCCGCTCGCGACCGACGAGGTGGGCGTGCGCAACGCGATGGTCTTCGGTTGCGTGCTCGCGATCGCGTCGCTCTGGCTGTTCTACTCGGTGAACCTGCTCGCGGCGGCGCTCGGGCTGTGTGCCATCCTGTTTTACAGCGTGATCTACACCCTGGTGCTCAAGCCGAACACAGTGCAGAACACGGTGCTGGGGGGCGCAGCGGGCGCGCTACCGGCGATCATCGGCTGGGTCGGCGTCACGGGGGAAGATCGGCGTCCCGGGGCTCGCGCTCGCGGGCGTGATCTTCCTCTGGACGCCCGCGCATTTCTACAATCTCGCGCTCGCGTACAAGGACGACTACGAGCGCGGCGGGTTCCCGATGATGCCCGTGGTCCGTGGCGAGCGGGTCACCCGCCGGCACATCCTCTGGTATCTCGGGGCAACCCTGCTCGGCGCGAGCGTGCTCGCGGCGGTCGCCGAACTCGGCTGGCTCTACGCCGCGGCCACGGTCGCCTTCGGTGGCCTGTTCCTCTGGGCGGTCGTCCGGCTCCATCGCGAGCGAACCGAACGCGCCGCGTTCCGGGCGTTTCACGCGTCGAACGCCTACCTCGGCGCGGTGCTCGTCGCGGTCGTGATCGACGCCGTCGTGCTGTGATTCCGCACGTTCCAGATCCCTCATGAGCGACGATCGTTCCACCGTCGCGGATCGGCTCGCACGAGCCCGGCCGAGCCGGGGCACGTTGCTGTGGGGTGCGATTCTCGTCAACGCCGAACTCATCGCGCTGTTCGCGTACCTCGCCCAGCCGAACGTCACGCCGACCGCGGTCCGGTACTACGTCTACCCGTTCGTCTGGATCAACGTCGGTCTCTGGGCGTTGCTGCGAACCGATCCGCCGGCGGCGAGCCGGCGGCGGCGGTACGCCGCGGGCGCGTTCGCGGTCGGCTACTTCGCCGTGCTCGCGTACGCCGGCGGGCTCGTGGGCCCTGGTCTCGGCGCGATGGCGACCGGCCTCCGGATCGCACCGCTGCCCCCTGGCAGCGGCCCCGCGCTGATCTACGGCGGTGAGGCGGTCCGCCTCGCGCTCCTCCCGTACAAGATCGTGGGCTACGTCGCGCTCGCCGTGTTGGTCTACGCCACCGCGCTCGACGTGGCGGGCTCGGCGATCGGCGGCGTTCTGGGGCTGTTCTCGTGTGTGAGCTGTACGTGGCCCGTGCTCGCCTCGCTCGTCGGCGGCGTCGCCGGGAGCTCCTCGGCGGTCGCGAGCGCCGCGCTCTCGGGGTCGTACGGACTCTCGACCGCGATCTTCGTCGTCACGGTCGGACTGCTGTACTGGCGACCGTTCGGCAGCGAGTAGTGCCGGCGACGAGCGGCGGCGGGCGCAGAGCGGGCAAAAGCGTAAATCGCCCGCGTCCGTCGTGATCTGCATGGCAACGGTAGAGATCGAATACTGCGTCCCGTGTGGCTTCCTCGAACGTGCAGAGGAGATCCAGCACGCGCTCCTCGCCGGCCTCGGCGAGGAACTCGACCGGGTGGCGCTCGTGACCGGCGATCACGGCGTGCTCACGGTCGCGGTCGACGACGAGACCGTCTTCGACAAGGAAGAGGACGAGTACGACGTCGACGGGATCGTACGGGAAGTCCGCGGTCGGCTGTGACTACCAGTCAGCGGTGCGAACGATCGTCACCGAATCGATCCCCTTAGAACGACTCCGCCACTCGGTTTCGACATGCAACGGGCACTCGTCGCCGAGGACGTCCGTCGCGAGTACGGCGATCGGGTCGCGCTCGACGGCGTCTCGCTGTCGGTCGACGCTGGCGAGGTGTTCGCCCTCGTCGGACCGAACGGCGCTGGCAAGACCACGCTGGTCCGAGCGCTGACCGGCACGACCGCTGTCGACGGCGAGGTGTCGGTGTTCGGCGAGTCGCCCGCGACCGTCGCGAAGTCGCGTCTCGGCGTCCTGCCCCAGGAGTTCACCCCGCCGGAACGTCTGAGCGCGCGCGAGCTGATCGACTACTACGCCGGCCTCTACGACGATCCCCGCGACGTCGAGAGCGTGCTCGCGGACGTCGGGCTCGCCGACACTGCCGACACCCACTACGAAAACCTCTCGGGCGGCCAGCGCCGCCGGACCTGTGTCGGCGCGACGCTCGTGAACGATCCCGACCTCCTGGTGCTCGACGAGCCCACGACGGGCATCGATCCCGCCGGCCGCCGCGATCTCCGGACCCTCCTTTCCGATCTCGCCGACGGCGGGACGACCGTTCTCCTTACCACCCACGACATGACCGAGGCCGAGCGCCTCGCCGACCGGGTGGGACTGCTCGCCGATGGTCGCCTCGCCGCCGTCGACTCCCCCGCAGCCCTCATTGCCGAACACGGGGGCGAGAACCGGGTCGTGGTCGACTTCGTCGCCGACCCGAGCGAGGACGCCACAGCTGCCAGCGACGTCACGGTCCCGTCGCCGGCGGCTGCGGTGGACGCACTCGGCGAGGCGGGCCATCGTGTCGAACTACACGACACCGAACTCGTGGTCCACGGGGTGGTTGCCGAAGATATCGGCTCGGTGGTCGACGATCTCGAACGCACCGGGGTCGTCTACGACGGTCTCGAATGGCGACAGCCCGATCTCGAAGACGTCTATCTCGCCGTGACTGGCACGGCGGTCACCGGTGGCGGGGAGCCAGTCGCGGAGCCGGCGGACGACGACGGCGACGACACGGCGGCGGAGACGCCGGCGGAGCCGAACGCGACCGACGGCGAGACGGGGGTCGCACAGTGACCGCCATCGGCCGGGTCGGTGCGGAGTTCACGGCCGCCTGGCGATCGTTCCTCCGGCGGCGGACCGCGGTCTTCTTCACGTTCTTCTTTCCCGTCCTCCTGATCCTGATCTTCGGCGTGCTCGTCCAGACTCAGCCCACCGGCGGCGGGCTGTTCACCGAGCCGGCGGGCTACTACGTGCCTGGCTACCTCGCGGTCGTGGTGCTGTTCACACCGCTCTCGCGGATCGGCAGCACGGTCGCGCGCCACCGCGACGGCAACCGCTTCGAGAAGCTCGCGACCACGCCGCTCTCCCGTGCGGAGTGGCTGCTCGCCAGAACGCTCGTCAACGTCGTCATCATCGGGATCGCGAGCCTGCTCATCCTCGGGCTCGTGGTGCTCGTCACCGGGGCCGATGTAGTGCTCTCGCCGGCACTGATCCCGTTCGTCGGGGTCGCGGTCGCGCTGTTCTGTGGCGTCGGCGCGCTGCTCGGCAGCCTCGCCGACTCCACCGACGGGACGATCGCCGCGAGCAACACGATCGCGCTTCCACTTCTGTTCCTCTCGGAGACGTTCGTCCCGCCCGACCTCCTTCCGACGTGGTTCCAGCCGGTCGTGAATCTCTCCCCCCTCACCTACTTCGCGCGCGGCGTGCGCGCGGTGACGAACGGAACCGGCGCAGCGAACTGGGGCGGTGATCTCGTCGTCCTCTGCGTCCTCGCGGTCGGCTTCGTCGCGCTCGGAGCGTACGCCCTACCGCGAACGGACTGAACAGAAACGGTTGCGAGCTATCGCGGAACCCAGCTGTAGACGTGGTTCAACAGGAAGTAGGTCACGACGCCCAAAAAGAGGCTCAGCGACCACGACGCGACCGCGATCCGACCGATCCGTGCGTGGGCGGTCTCTCTGAGTTCGGCGGGCGTGTGGGTCAGTCCGAGCACCACCGGGTAGATCACGACCGGGACCGCGACCGCCGACAGCAGGATGTGGATCGCGAGCATGGCGAGGTAGATCGGCTCGATGATACCCGCAAAGTTCCCGAGGAACTGGCCCTCGCGGATCACGATCGACTTCTCGAACCCCCCGCCGATCTTCCAGAGGTAGAGCACGAGGAAGCCGAGGATCAGCGAAAAGGCGGTGAGCATCGCCGCGCGGTGTCGCCACACGTCGCCGCGGCGGATGAGGACGTAGCCGACGAGCAGCGCGGTCAGCGCGAGGCTGTTGATGACCGCGATCGCATCCGAGAACAACAGCACGGTCTCTTCGCCGATCGACGGGAAGACGTCGACGATGCCGGCGAAGCTCCCGAGAACGAGCACGTAGCCGACGACCGAGAGGACGGCGGTGACGGCGAGCGGATGTCGCTTCACCGGCCCCTCGGCGCTCGCGGTGGCCATGCGTTGCCATCGGGCCGCGGGCGGTATCCGTCTTCGGATTTCTGACGAACGGGTGAAAGTCGGAATCGATCCACCGATAGACCCAAACCGCGGGCGGGCAAACGTTGCCGCATGAGTGCGGGGCAGACACAGCAACCGATCCGATGTCTCGTCGCCAAGGTGGGTCTCGACGGCCACGACCGCGGCGCACACGTCATCGCGCGGGCGTTCCGCGACGCGGGCTTCGAGGTGGTGTACTCGGGGCTCCATCGCTCGCCCGACGAGGTGGTTCAGGCAGCAGTTCAGGAAGACGTCGACGTGCTCGGGATCTCGATCCTCTCGGGCGCGCACAACACGCTCGTCCCCAAAATCTTGGAGGGTCTCGACGAGTACGACGCCCTCGACGATACCCTGGTACTGGTTGGCGGGATCGTCCCCGACAAGGACAAAGACGAGCTGAAAGAACAGGGCGTCTCGGCGATCTTCGGCCCCGGCGCGTCGATGGAGGATACCATCGAATTCGTCCGCGAGAACGCCCCCGAGCGATGAGCGACCTGCTCGAACGGCTGCTCGACGGTGACCACCGCGCGCTGGCGCGCACGATCACCAACATCGAGAACCGCGCGCCCGGCTACCGCGATCTGGTCTCGGGCCTCTACGAGCACGCCGGCACCGCCGAAGTGATCGGCATTACTGGAAGTCCCGGCGCGGGGAAATCCACACTGGTGGACAAGATGGCCGAGACGTACCGCGACCGCGGCGAAACAGTGGGAATAATCGCGATCGACCCGTCCTCGCCGTTCACCGGCGGCGCAGTGCTCGGCGACCGCATCCGGATGGCCTCGAACGTCGGCGACATGGACGTGTTCTTCCGGTCGATGAGCGCGCGCGGCAGCCTCGGTGGCGTCTCGATCGCCACCGCCGACGCGGTGAAAGCGCTCGACGCGTTCGGGAAGGACCGGATCATCGTCGAGACGGTGGGCGCAGGACAAAACGAGATCGACATCGTGAAGACCGCCGACACGGTCTGCGTGCTGGTCCAGCCGGGCAGCGGCGACGACGTCCAGATGCTCAAGGCCGGAATCCTGGAGATCGCGGACGTGTTCGTGGTGAACAAGGCCGATCTCGACGGGGCCGATAGAACAGTCCAGGAACTCCGAGAGATGCTCGACCTGCGCGGGAACGCCGGTTCGGGGAGGAACGACCAGCACGCGAGCCACGGTCACCACGCCGAAGCCGAGCCCGCCGGGGACGGTGCGGACGGGCACGCCGGCCAGACGGACGGAGCCGCGCTCAAGCAAGCCGAGGCCGAACCAGGCGACGACGGCGGGTCGGACGCGGTGTGGACGCCGCCGATCGTCGAGGCGGTCGCCACCCACGGCGAGGGCGTCGACGCGTTCCTCGACGCGATCGACGACCACCACGCCCATCTCGATGCGACCGGCGAGGCCGCCGCGAAGGCCCGCGAGCGCTACGCCGAGGAGATCCGAACCTTACTGCGCGAGGACACCGCCGCCCTGCTCACCGAGGAGATCGACGCCCGCGGCGGGATCGACGATCTCGTCGACGGTGTCGTCGCCGGCGAAACCGATCCGTACGGGATCGCCGACGACGTTCTCGACCCCGTTGCGGCGTGTCTCCGCGAGCGCCGCGAGGACGGATGAGGGGGGCAGTGACCCCCGAAGGCGGCGGATCGGCGTGAGCCGAAACGACGCAGTCGCCGATCGGTTCGAGGAGTTCGCCGACCGACTCGAAGCTACCGGGGTCGAGTACAAACCCCAGTCCTACCGTCGGGCGGCCGAGAACGTCCGCGCCCACCCCGAATCCGTCGAATCGCTCGTGGCTGACGACGGGGAAGGAATCGAGGAAATCGAGGGAGTCGGTGAGGCGCTCGCCGCGAAGATCGTCGAGTACGTCGAAACGGGCGATATCGAGGAGTTGGAGGAACTCCGGGCGGAGCTGCCGGTCGACATGGCCGCGCTCACGAGCGTCGAGGGTGTCGGGCCGAAGACGGTCGGCACGCTGTACGACGAGCTCGGTGTCGAGGATCTCGACGACCTCGAAACCGTCGCCAGCGAGGAGCAGATCCGCGAGATCTCCGGGTTCGGCGCGACCTCGGAGGAGAACATCCTCGCGGGGATCGCGTTCGCGCGCCAGGCGAACGAGCGCTCGCTGCTCGGCGACGCGCGCCCGCTCGGTGAGGATCTCAAAGAGTATGTCGCGGACGGAGTGGGCGGGGCGGACGGGGCAGTCGAGCGGTGCGAGCTCGCGGGCTCGCTCCGGCGGTGGCGCGAGACCATCGGCGACGTTGATCTCCTCGTCGCGAGCGACGATCCCGAAAGCGTGGTCGAGCACTTCACCGAGTGGGATCGTGCCGACGCCGTGATCGAGGCGGGTACGAGTAAAGCAAGCCTCCGGGCGAACGGCGTCCGCCTCGATCTCCGGGTGGTCGTGCCGGAGGAGTTCGGGAGCGCGCTCCAGTACTTCACGGGGAGTCGCGACCACAATATCGGGGTCCGAAACCGTGCGATCGAGCGCGATCTGAAGGTCAACGAGTACGGTGTGTTCGACGTCAGCGACGTTGACGACCCCGACTCTGGCCAACGCGTCGGCGAGCGGGTCGCGGGCGAGACCGAGTCTGGAATGTACGAAGCGATCGATCTCCCCTCGATTCCGCCCGAGCTCAGGGAGGACAGCGGTGAGATCGACGCGGCCGCCGCGGGCGATCTCCCGAACCTCGTCGAACCGGACGCCATCCGCGGCGACCTTCACGTTCACTCGGACTGGTCGGACGGCAAGTACGCGATCGAGGAGATGATCGCTGGCGCGGCCGAGTTCGGGCATGAGTACGTCTGCATCACCGATCACGCGAGTGGGCCAGGGATCGTCGCCGACACCGGGCTCTCGGACGACGATCTCCGCGAGCAGCGCGGCGCGATCGAGGACGTGGTCGCCGCCGTCGACGCCGATATCGACGTACTCTGTGGTGTCGAGGCGAACATCGACGTCGACGGCGGGGTGTCGGTCGGCAATGAGGTGCTCGACGACCTCGATCTCGTGGTGGCCTCGCCGCACAGCGGACTCGACGGCGATGGCACCGACCGGCTCGTGACGGCGATCGAACATCCCCACGTCGATATCGTCGGCCACCCGACCGGGCGCTATCTGAACCGGCGACCGGGCCTCGAACTCGACTTCGATCGGGTCGCGCGCGCGGCCGCAGAGCACGGCGTCGCGCTCGAAGTCAACGCGAACCCCCAGCGGCTCGATCTCTCGGGCGGCGCGGTCCGGACCGCGATCGAGGCCGGGGCGACGATCGCCGTCGACACCGACGCCCACCGGCCGGCGAGCTACGAGCTGCTTCGCTACGGCGTCCACACCGCGAGGCGGGGCTGGGCCGAGGCCGGCGATGTGCTCAACGCCCGCGATCTCGAGGGACTGTGCGCATTTCTCGCCGACTGACCGTGAAACTGCTGTTCGACGTGATATGCGGAACGATTGCAGTCTACTGCCGGATGTGTGGCCACGACGCGACCTACGCGCTCGATAGAGGAATCGAGGAGGTTGAGCGCGAGGCCCCGAAGTAAAGGGGTGGAGGGGAAGGACTTTCACCGCAACCCGACACATGGGGGGTATGATCGACGAGACGGTCGAGGAGATCCGGGAGATGCGGACCCACTCCTCCTCGGTGGTCGCCGTCAAGGCCGCCCACGCGCTCGAAACGCTGACTGAGCGGGAGTTCCGGAGCCTCGACGACTACCTCCGGGACGTCGAGCGCAACGCGACCGCGCTCCGCCAGGCCAACCCCTCCCACGCCTCGCTCCAGAACACCCAGCGCGAGATCGTCGAGGAGGTGACGGGCGCGGACCCCGGGGACATCGAGGCCGCGAAGGCCCGAACCAGCGAGGCGATCCGTACCGTGATCGAACGGGTCGAGATGGCGAAACGCCGGGCCGCCGAGTACGGCGCGGCCGCGATCGAGGACGGGATGACGGTGCTGACCCACGATTACTCCTCCACAGTCTTGGAGGCGATCGAACTCGCGGCGCGCGACGGGGCCGCCCTCGACGTCTACGTGACCGAGGCCCGTCCGCGCTACCTCGGGCGCAAGAGCGCGCGCACCCTCGCGGGGATCGATCGGATCGAGCCACACCTGATCGTCGACAGCGCCTGCGGGCACTTCCTCCCCGAGTGCGATCGCGTGTTCTTCGGGATGGACTGCATCGTCGGCGACACCCTCTACAACCGGGTCGGAACCTTTCCGATCGCCGCGACCGCCGCGGCCTGTGACGTGCCCGTCACCGTGATCGGCTCGGGGGCGAAGATCATCGACGAGGGGTTCGTCTTCGAGAACGAGTTCCGGTCGAGCAGCGAGGTGATGCGCGAACCGGCCGAGGGGTTCCGGCTCGAAAACCCCGCGTACGACGCGACGCCGGTCGAACTTCTCGATTCGGTCATCACCGACGAGGGGATGGGCGCGCTCGACTGACTACGCAAGCGCGAGGCGTGCGGGTCGGCGGGCGACGACCGCGTCACACTCGGGACAGGTGTAGACGGCGCGGTCGCGGTCACCGTCGGTCGTGTGTTCGACGCGCCAGTCGCCACCGATCGTGCTCTCGTGGCCGCAGTCAGGACAGTACAACGTCGATTTCCGTCGTGTGCCGCCGTCCGGTGGTGGCCGGCGTTCCGATCGTGTCATGGTCGACGGTACGGCTGCGACGAATATACGTCTGGCGGAGAGTACCTTCAGATGAACTACTCCACCAATCGATGGAGTAGAATGGGAGATCGAACGGTCGACGAGATGTGTGTCGGGACGGCGCGCTATCCGAACATCATGTCGTCGTAGCGGTGGTCCTCGCGCTCGACGTGATCGGCGAGGCTCTCGTAGTGGTGGCGGACCTCCGCCGCGAACGAGCGCAGCGGCTCGGCGTCGACCCCGAGATCGTAGATCCCGTCGGCGGTTTCGAGCAGCCGCGCGGCGGCCTCGGCGTCGGGTGCGAGCGGATGGACGGGCGTCGTGAGCACGCAGGCGTCGAGCGGCGAGTCGATCCCACGAGCCATGAGCGTGCCGTTGATCCCGTCGAGAAAGCCGCCGCCCATCGCCTCGATATCGACACCGTCGAGCCGTCGTTCGCGGTACTCCTCGGTGGCGACGTAGAACGATCGGTGTTCGCCGGGGCCGTGGGCCATCGGTACTCCCGAGAGAACCGCGGCCTCCGTGACCCCGTTCGCCTCGGTCCAGTCGAGGACCGATTCGGCGAGCGCGGCGGCGGCCGGCATCGGGACGAACAGTTCGCCCACGAGCACCGTGACGTCGAGGTCAGGACGGGAGAACAGTCTCGTGTGGTGGCGTGCGATGCCCTCAGAGAACGGCGTGATCGCGGGGAGCCGGTCGGCGGTGATGTGGCCCGTCTGTTCGAGATCGAGCTGGTCGACCAGCGAGTCGGCGGCGGTGAGGCCGGCCATCCCGAACTCCGCGAAACCCGCGAGCAGCGTTGCCGGCGGCTCCGCGTCGTGGATCACGTCGAACGTCGCGTCGGGGCTGGTGCGGATCGTCTCGGCCATGTGTCGACCCACGACGGCAGGGCGTTTAGTCGTTTCTCGGCCGACGACCGAGCCACGAACGGCGGCTCGGTAACGAGGGCGGTTGCGGTGCGGCTACGGCGGTGCGGTAGCGGGGCCTGGCGGATGAAGGGCGAGCGAACGGAGTCGTTCGAAAGGCGCGAAGCGCCTTTCGTGATGACGAGAGAGCTTCGCTCTCTCGAACCATGAGCGAGGGCTTCGGCGGTGCGACTGCGGCGCGGTTGCGGAAAGCGCCAGCAATCCTACCGCGAGCGAGGCCGACGGCCGAGCGAGCGGGTGTTTTTGGTCCACCTTTTTGCGAGTAGCGAGGGACGCGGAGCGTCCCTCGTACCGTGCGAGCGGGCTTCGGCCCGCGAGCAGAGAGCGGTGCGCGAGCGTAGCGAGCGCACTCGACGAAGTAAAAAGGTGGTTGCGGAACGCTTTTTCCCGACCCCGGTGACCGGAGCGTATGGAGCCGGTGCGGGTGGCGCGCGGCGTCACGCAGGGGTTGCAGGTCGGTACCGAAGCCAACGGCACCACCGGGAACACGACGCCCGAGAACGGATCGCTGGCGAACGGGACCGGCGAGGTCGTCGAGACCGCGAGCCGGCTGCTCCCCGAGTGGGTCCCCCAGTGGTCGGTTCGGGTCGCGCTGGCGCTCGCGGTGCTCGCGATCGCGTGGTACGGCTCGAACGTGCTCGTCAGGCTGCTCGGCCGACGGGTGGCCAGACGTTTCAGGCGGCCGAGCGTCAGCCGGGCGGTGTTGCGGTCGGTCCGGGCGAGCGTCATGCTGTTCGCCGTGTTCGTGGTGGCCGCGCTCGCCGGGGTCGATCTCGGCAACATCCTGCTCTCGGTCACGGTGTTGACCGCGGCGGTCGCGGTCGTGGCCGCACCGATCCTCGGGAGCATCGTCAGCGGGCTGTTCGTGCTCACCGATCAGTCCTACGAGATCGGCGACATGGTGCGGATCATCGACGCCGCCGACGACACGACGGGGTTCATCGAGGACATCACGCTCCGATACACCAAGATCTTCACACTCGACAACACCTTTCTGGTGATCCCGAACGGGACGATTCGGGACCGCGACGTCATCAACTACTCCGCCGAGGACCCGCGGACGAGGCTCTCGCTCGACATCCTCGTGACCTACGAGGGGGATCTCGACGCGGCGCGGGACCTGATCGAGCGCGCGGCACGCGACGTCGATGTCGTCATCCGCGGCGGGCCGGACATCCGGATCGGCAGCGCGCGATACCCGGCCGCGCCGACGTGTTACATCAACGAGTACGCCGACAGCGGTGTGCTCCTGACCCTCAGATACTGGGTTCGGGAGCCGTACAAGCTTCTGACTGTTCGCTCCGCAGTGCAGGAGAACATCTGGGAGCGACTCGACGGGGCCGACGTGGAGTTCGCGTACCCACACACCCAGGTCGTCTTCGACGATTCCGACGACGCCACTCCGGGTGACGGACCGCGTTTCGACGATCGGCGGCGCTGAGCGCGGCGACCTGGCTCACTCGGAGCGGGGTGCGGCGACCACGCGACAGTCGAGCTGGTCGCTCAGGTACTGTGCGACGTCGGGTTCGTCGGTGATCCGGCGGACCATCCGTCGCCACCGGCTGGCCTGTTTCCGGCCGATCACGACCACGTCGGCGTCCTCGGTGGCGACCTCGTCGAGAATGGTCTCCTCGACGAGAAAGCCGGTGCGGACCGCGTACCGTGTCCGGTCGAGCGAGCCGAACTCGCCTTCGACCGCGTGCTTGAGGTCGGTCTGGGTGACCCGCTGGTTCGCCTGGTAGAGGTCGACGTGGAGCACCGAGAGCGCGGCGTCGCGCTCGTCGGCGACCGCGATGGCGGTTTCGAGCGTGCGCCGGGAGTGCTCGGTCAGCGGGTACCGGACGGGCACGACGACCAGCGTCATCGGATGCCCCGAGTGGCGCAGTGCGCCTGAACCTTTTCATTCGATCACACGGCCGTCCCGAACGGTCGTCCGTAGCGATCCCTGTAGACGGGACCCAGCACGCACTTGTTCGGCGCGCTCCACCACCGATCATGGACGCGAAGACGACCGCGGACGGCCGGCAGCTCTACGTCGACCGAGAGACGGCCGAGCGCGGCTCGAAGGGGCCGTTTTTCGTCGCTTACACCACGGAACGCGCCGATTCGCGGTGGGGCTACTACTGTGCGAACTGCGGCGCGTTCGACAACGCGATGGACGCGATGGGCCGGCTCAAGTGCAACGCGTGTGCCAACATCAAGAAGCCCGACGAGTGGGACGCGGCCCACGAGTAGCGGTCGGCCGGACCGTCGACGGCACGAAGGTTTATGATGTGACGCGCAGTAGCTCTCGGTGAATGAGGGTTGTTACCACGCCACCGACCCAAGCGGCTCGATCGATCTTCACCGACCTCGGCTACACCGTCTCCGGCAACGGCCCCGAGTTCAGCGCCGAACGCAAGTGGCGCGTCGTCGACGTCACTGCCGCCGACGAGTCGACCGAACTGCCCGAGTCGGGCGATCTCCGGTGTTTCGTCGCCCGAGAAGACGCCGCACGGGATCTTCGCGAGCGACTGCTCGCGACCAAACCCGACTACGACTGGGCGGTCATCGGCGTCGACGGTGCGGGTGAGTACGAGGTGCTCCACCCCTCGCTCGGCCCCGCGCTCGTCGCCTGACGGCCGCCGGGCTACAGCAGCACTGTCGGATTACAGCCCGCGTCGCGCCGCCGCGAGGCCGGCATTGGGATCGACGTCGCCGTCTTGAGCTTCGAGCGCATCGCCGAGCGCCGCCACGAGCGCGAGGACGTTCGTCGGCCGCGCGGAGTGGCCCATACAGCCCACTCGCAGCACGTCGCCAGCGAGATCGCCGAGCCCGCCAGCGACCTCGATCCCGTGCTCGGAGAGCAGGTGATCGATGACCGCCGCGTCGTCGACGCCGTCGGGGAGGGCGACGGTGTTGAGACTCGGGAGCCACGACTCGCTCGCGAGGCCGAGCCCCATCGCCTCGACGCCGTCCCGGAGCGCGCCCGCGACCCGCTCGTGGCGCTCCCACCGATTTTCGATCCCTTCCTCCGCCACCAGCCGGAGCGCCTCGCGGAGCGCGTAGACGTTGGTGATCGGCGCGGTGTGGTGGTACGCCCGCTCCTCGCCCCAGTAGTCCGCGAGCAGCGAGAGGTCGAGATACCACGAGCGAACCGGCGCGTCGCGGTTCGTGACCTTCTCGACCGCGCGCTCGGAGAGGGTGAGCGGGCTCGCGCCGGGCGGCGCGGAGAGGCACTTCTGGGTGGCCGAGTACGCCGCGTCGATCCCCCACTCGTCGACTCGGAGTTCGACGCCGCCGAGCGACGTCACGGTGTCCGCGATCGTGAGCGCGCCGTGGTCGTGGACGATCTCGGTGAGCGCCGGCACGTCGGGCTGGAGGACGCCGGTGCTGGTTTCGGCGTGAACGAACCCCACCACGTCGGGGTCGTGGGTCTCGCACGCGGCGGCCACGTCGTCGAGGTCGAGCGGTGCGCCCCACGGCGCTTCCACGACCTCGACCGAGCCGCCGGCCCGGCGAACCATCGACGCCATCCGCTCGCCGAAGTAGCCGTTGTCGGGGACGAGCGCGGTGTCGCCTGGTTCCGTGAGGTTCGCGATCGCGCTCTCCATCGCGGCCGACCCTGTGCCGCTCACCGGGATGGTGAACTCGTTGTCGGTCCGGAAGGTGTATCGAAGCAGTTCCTGAACCTCGTCCATCAGGTCGACGAACGCCGGATCGAGATGGCCGACCATGGGGGTGCTCATCGCGCGCCGGACGCGTGGGTGGACTTCGCTCGGACCGGGCCCCATCAGGGTCCGGTCGGGCGGCACGAGCTCGCCGACGTCGGGTGGCTCCATACCGCCGTCGGGAGCGCCGGCGACAAAAGGATGGGTACTACTGTGAGCGATCGTCGTCTCTCGCGACGCTGTGTGCCATGCTATCCCGCCCGCGAGTCGTTTAATACCGTTGGCACTCTTGATCGAGACATGTTCGTCGGCCACGGACTGCTGGCGTTCGCGCTCGTTGCAGCGGGCGCGCGCTGGATCGGGCGTTCGCGCGAGCACGCGCTGGCGCTCGGCGTGGCCGCGGGCGCGTTCGCCACCCTGCCCGACGTCGACATCCTCTACGCGCCGATCGGCGTGGTGGCCTCCGGCGCGCTCGACGTCGAGGGGTTCTGGGCCGCCGGGAACGTCGTCCACCGCGCGGTGACCCACTCCCTCGTCGTCGCGCCGATCGCGGCGGTCGCGTTCGGCTGCTGGTGCCTGGCGGAAGCGGGGACGGGGGTGGGTGTGGAGCGAGCGGGCGATCCGTCGACTGCTGGGATCGCCGAGCACGGTGTGGCCGTCGCGGTTCTCGCGGGCCTGGTCGTGATCGCCGGAATCGTCAGCGGTCCGCTCGGTGCGTGCGTTATGGCCGTGTTCGGGATCGCTGGGCTCGGAGTGGCGACGGCGGCGGTGCGGTTCGGTGGCTGCTCCCCGGGCGCGGTGTCGGTCGTCGCGCTGTTCGGCCTGGCGAGCCACCCGTTCGGCGACCTCGTCACCGGCGGGCCGCCACGGCTGCTCTACCCGTTCGACGCGACCCTCCTGCACGAGCGGCTCGTCCTCGCCGCCGACCCGACGCTTCACCTGTTCGGGGCGTTCTGGCTCGAACTCGCCACGATCTGGCTCGCGCTCGCAGTGTACGCGTCGCTCACCGACCGTCGGATGCGAGACGTGATTCACGGGCGGGCGGCGCTCGGCGTGGCCTACGCGGCAGCGGTGCTCGCGATCCCCGCACCGACGCTTGCGTCGTCGTACGAGTTCGTGTTCAGCGTGCTCGCGGTCGGCGTCGTGGGCCCCGTGCCGCTCGTGTGGCGGCGGCGGTGGCGCGCGTGGCGACGGGCGCAGCGTCCGTTCGACGACCACGACAGGCTCGCGGCGGCGGCCACCGGTCTCGCGGCGGTCACGCTCGCGTCGGTCGGATACGCGATCGCCTACGGCGCTCTCTGAGGACGGGAGTCTTTATCCCCCGGGCGACGAACCCCTCTCCATGTCGTGGGCGGACATCGGTGGAATCGTCGAGAGCGAACACCGCAACGCCCAGATAGGGTGGCTACTGGTCACGCTCGTCGTGCTGGCCGCGGTGGCGAACCTGGTGGCGGGCGATCTCCTCGACGGGGCGTTCGCGGCGAGCGTCGCCGTCCTCGTCGTGGTGCCGCCGCTCGCCTTCGGCTCCCTGCGGACGATGCTGCCGTGGGAGGTGCTCGCGATCGCCGCGTTCCCGATGCTCGGGCGCACGATCGCCCCGTCGGTGGTCGCCGAGGTCGCCACCTATCTGGGGGTAGCGGCGATCGCGCTGGTGATCGCGGTCGAGCTTCACCTCTTCACCTCCGTCGAGATGAGCTACCGCTTCGCCGTAGTGTTCGTCGTGATCACCACGATGGCGGCCGCCGGGATCTGGGCGGTCGGCCGGTGGCTCGCCGACCTGTACCTCGGGACCGGCTTTCTCGTCTCCGAGGACGCGCTGATGTGGGAGTTCGTCGCCTCCACGGTTGCGGGAGTCGGTGCCGGGATCGTCTTCGAGTGGTACGTCCGCCGACGGCTCGACGCCGCGCGGTTCGCCGGAGGTGTCGGATGAACCTTCGCGACCGGATCGGCGTCACCGAGCGCCGCCAGCGCCAGGCGACGTGGATGATGGAGGTTGGGCTGGTCGCCATGTTCGGCCTCGGACTCGTTCGCGGGAGCACGGGAATCGTCGTCAACACCGGCATCGCGCTGCTCGTGACCCAGCTCCCGCCCGTCCTCGAACGCGATCTCGGGCTCCCGATGGACGCGGGGCTCACCCTCTGGATCACGAGCGCGGTGTTCCTCCACGCGTTCGGCGTCGTCGGGTTCCCCTGGTCGCCGCTCACGCCCTACCAGTCGGTCTGGTGGTACGACCACCTCACTCACGGGCTGTCGGCCTCGGTGGTCGCGGCGGTGGGCTACGCCGCCGTCCGCGCGCTCGACGTTCACAGCGCCGAGGTGTCCTATCCGCCGGAGTTCACGGTCGTGTTCGTCTTCCTGTTCGTGCTCGCGTTCGGCGTGCTCTGGGAGGTGATCGAGTTCGCGGTCGCGGGACTCGCCGCGGCGATCGGCTCGGGCAACGTGCTGACCCAGTACGGCCTCGAAGACACGATGCTCGACCTCATCTTCGACACCGTCGGCGCGGCGGTGGTCGCGATCTGGGGCGGCGCACGCCTCAGTGGCGTGGTGACCGCGCTCGCCGAGCGCTTCGATGCCGCGCGGCGCAGCACCGAGTAGCGCGTCCGGGGTTATCGATCGCCGGGAGCCGCGGTTTTATGCCGTCGCCGGGCGAACCGATCGTCGCACCATGGTGTACAAGAAGATCACGCTGATCGGGACGAGTTCGGAGAGCTTCGACGCGGCCGTGGACGACGCCGTCGACCGGGCCGAAGACACCCTCAACAACGTGAAGTGGGCGAACGCCGAGAATCTCGGGGTCGAGATCGCAAACGCCGACGGCCGGGAGTACCAGGCCGAGGTCGAGGTCGCGTTCGAACTCGACGAGTAACCCGGAAGCGGTGCGGCGCAGTGCGGGGTAGTGCGGGGCGGTGGCGGTGCCTGTCGTCCTGTGTTCGCGGAGCGAACACAGGGCTCGGGAGAGCTTGCTCTCCTGGCGGATCGAGGGCTCGGGCGGTGCTGTGCGGCGGCGGGGCGGCGGTGCTGTGCGGTGGTCGTGAGCGCGTGTCGGCGCGACAGCGCCGGCCGCGCGAACACGGGGAAGGGCAGGGCCTCAGCGCGTGCCCGCGCGACAGCGCGGGTCGCGCGATGCGGGCCTGGTGGAAATGAAAAGGGCGAGGAACCGCCGTCAGGCGTCCGGCCGAACGAAGTGAGGTCGGATGCGCGGGCCGGCGGCCCGCGCAGTTCCGAGGGCTTTCGCTTTCAAGTACGGAACGATTCGCCGCAGCCGCACTCGCTGACGACGTTTGGGTTCTCGACGTGGAAGCCAGCGCCCTGGAGTCCGCCCTCGAAGTCGAGGACGCTGCCGCCGACGTAGTTCATGCTCGCGGGGTCGACGAACACCCGGAGGCCGTGGTGTTCGTAGATCTGGTCGTCGCCCTCGGGCTCGGTGTCGAAGCGCATCCCGTAGGAAAGGCCGGCACAGCCGCCCTGCTGGACGAACAGCCGGAGGCCGGCGATGTCGGTGTCCATTCCCTCACTGTCGAGGAGGTCGAGCGCCTGGTCGGCGGCCGTCTCCGAGACCTCGATCTCGGGGGTGGTCTCGCCGTCGGCGGTTGCGCCCGTACTCATGGTGAGTGGTTCTGCCCCCAGGCGGTTAACGGTGACGCCCCACCTTTTGCTACGCTCGGTCGCTCCGCTCCCTCGCTGGCAAAAGGTGGATCAAAAGCCTCCTCGTTCCCGGCGGTCACTCGTCGGCCCGCTCGCTCACGACGTTCGCTCGCGGCTCAGCTACTAGCCCCC
Source organism: Halococcus agarilyticus (assembly GCF_000334895.1). NCBI lineage: Archaea > Methanobacteriati > Methanobacteriota > Halobacteria > Halobacteriales > Halococcaceae > Halococcus > Halococcus agarilyticus. Next base: position 45,183 of record NZ_BAFM01000003.1, read on the forward strand.
CGCTACCGCCACGAACCTCCCCAACCAACTGCGCTCCTCGTTCACTCGCTTCGCTCGTTCACTACGGTGCTCATCCCTCGCGCGAGTCGCGCGTCAAAGACGCGCTCCCGCGCGCCGGTCGCACCGCCACACTATCGGAGATAGAGCCGGCCGATGCGCGCTATCGCGGCGATCCAGTCAGTAGTCGATCTCGTCGTCGATGAGGATCCGGTTGACCGCGTAGCCGACCGCGTCGCCGCGCGTCTCGAGGTCGTGTTGGTCGGCGAGCACCGCGAGCTTGTCGGCGGTCTCGGGGCTGACGGTCACGGTCGCTCGTTCTTCGGTCGACATGGCCCACAGTACGCGGCGCAGCTATCTAACGACACGCCCTGCGCACTCGTGGTGAGGCCCGGCTACTCGCGAAGCCGATCCGACGCTCGGTCCGCGGCCTCGGCCTCACGAAGCCTGAGCGCGACGCTCTCGGCGTGCGCCTCCAGCCCCTCCGCCGCGGCGAGCGTCGTTACCGTGTCGCCGAGCGCGTCGAGCGCGTCCGCATCGAGCCGCTGGACCGTCGTCGACCGGAGGAAGCTGTCGACCGAGAGACCGCCGGCGACCTTCGCGTGCCCACCCGTCGGGAGGACGTGGTTCGGCCCGGCGGCGTAATCGCCGGCCGCAACGGGTGAGTACGGGCCGAGAAACGCACTTCCCGCGCTCGGGATCCGATCGAGCAGCGCCTCGTCCTCGCTGGCTTGAATCGAGAGGTGCTCGGCGGCGTACTCCTCGCAGAAGAGGACGGCTTCGGACATCGATCGGGCGTGGAACACCCCGCTCGCATCGTTTTCGAGCGCCTCGCGGATGGTGTCCTCGCGCTCGCGGCCCCCGATTCGAGCGTCGACCTCGTCGACGATCCGCTCGGCGAGCGTTTCGTCGTCGGTAACTGCGACGACCGACGCGTTCGGGTCGTGTTCGGCTTGGGCGAGCAGGTCGGCGGCAACGAACTGCGGCTCCGCGGTCTCGTCGGCGAGCACGCAGATCTCGCTCGGTCCCGCGAGAAAGTCGATCGCACAGTCGTTTCTGACGGCAGCCTTCGCGGCGGTCACCCAGCGGTTGCCAGGCCCGACGATTTTCTGGACTCGGGGAACGGTCTCGGTGCCGTACGCGAGCGCTGCGATCGCCTGTGCGCCGCCAGCCTGATAGATCGCGTCCGCGCCCGCGACGTGGAGCGCCGCGAGCGTCGCAGGGTTGATCATCTCGGCGGGCGGCGTCGCTACCGCGACCTGCTCGACGCCCGCAACCTCCGCCGGAACGACGGTCATCAACGCGCTGGAAGGATAGGCAGCCGATCCACCGGGGACGTACGCGCCGGCCCGCTCGATCGGTCGGTAGCGCCGGCCCAGTTCGCGGCCGTCGAACGACTCGCGCCAGTCGTCGGGGACCTGGCGTTCGTGAAACTCCCGAATGTTGGCGGCGGCGGTCTCGATCGCGTCCCTGAGATCGTCGTCGATCCCGTCGTACGCGCGCTCGGCTTCGTCGGTCACGTCGAGCGAGCCCACAGTGACGTCGTCGAACTCCTCGGCGTACTCCCGGAGCGCGACGTCGCCCTCCTCACGCACGCGATCGACGATTTCTGCCACGTCGGACTCGATCGCCGCGATCCCGGCGTCGCGATCGAACAGCGCACGGCGCTCGTCGGGCGCGAGCTCCGCGACGGCGTTCACGTTCATGGCGGAGGTTCGCGGCCGGCGCGAAAACGGTTTGGGGTCTCGGGGCCTCACTCCTCGATCTCGACGAGGCCGAGCGCCGAAAGCACCGCTCGCACGAGGAGATAACACACGAGGCCGAACGCGACGAGACCGACAGGGCCGGCGAGCAGCCGCGCGGTTCGGAAGGGAAGAACGAGCCGGCTGAAACCGAGGATCACGAAGCTCACGAGGATCAGTCCGAACGCGAGAAGTGAGAGCGTCACGAACCGGCTGCGATCCATTCGGGCGACGGTACGCTGCTCGCTGGAATGAAGCTGTCGTCTGGAACGTTACCGGTCGAGAACTCACGGCAGGCTCTGTGACCTGGAACCACCCGATCGATAACTGTCCTGTCGATCGGGGACACTCGAAAACTCGATCCCCGCATCGGAGCACTCCCCGATGCCGGCCGACAGCGAACGCCAGAGTGGGAACAGGCTCCTAGAGCGAACATTTTTAGCGGAACTTTTCTCAGATCCGGATCACGACATGACCCCGGCTATCTGTTCGATACGGCACCGATACAGCCCAGAAAGGGTATGAATGGCTTCAATAGCTCCATTCGATCTTTGTACGTCGTAACATTCCGGACAGTCGGTCCGAATATCGACGGTCGACCTCTCCAGTTTGTTTTATTTGCTTCGGCACCAATCGGTTCACGAGTGAACGCTCGTCGAACGCGTTGGTTGGGGCTTCGGCGTACCCGATCCCGGTCGATCAGCCTCGCGCAGCGGGCACGAACCTACTGCACGGCTAGCCTGATCGGGCCCGGAACACGTTCCACGAACTCGCCTCGAAGTCGCCACCAGAATTCAACCACTTCTGCAGGTGGCAGAACAGGAAAAAGTGCCGCGGTAACCATCGGATGGAATGCCCGCACTCGACTGCGCTTCGATCCGGACTGGGTGATCAGCTCCAACTTTGATTTCAACATGTGACGATGTCGGGCTTTCCGTGCGGGGTAACACGAGTAGTACTGTTACTGGCGTGGGTTCTATCGGTGACCTCTCTGAACAAAAGTGACGTACTGGAAGGGCTGCTGCGCCAGGGTGAGCCAACGAGGCAACCGCAACCGACCGAAGAACGTGCCGAACGTACTGTCTGAACGCATCGTCGAGAACGTGATGCCCGCAGTCGTCGGAGTCATCAGTTTCTGCACCACCACGGACGGGATCGTGTGGACGGGCTCGAACGATACCACGGCCCACCAGGGGCGAATCGAACTGAACTGACTGACGTCGTCTCTCGGTCCTCCCGTGCGCAGAAACGCGGTAAGGGAGCGACTCCCGGTGAACCGTCGACGTGATCGTCCGCTGGCCGAACACCCGGGTAACGGCGTAGCGGATCTCCTCCTCCGAGTCCCTTCCTGAGGGTGGCGAGGTCGTCACCCTCTTCCGGTTATTCCGGAAACCCGAACACGGAGCCCTCGAAGATTCGGTTCGGCCGTCGATGCACCTGCTCGGGACGGAGCCTCGACCCTCCGGGCACCGGTTGGCACTCGTTCGGTGTGGAGGGTATCCGGGAGTGTGGTCGAGAAGTCCCGAGGCGTCGCCACGGGATTTCGCTCACCTCGTCAGTTGGAGTCGGTGAACTCCGATCCGGCGGGACCACGTCGTTCGAACGGCTGGCGGGGACGACTTCGCCAGTTACAGTGCGTCGAGAACGCGGTCGCCGACGCGTTCGAGCTGCTCGGCTTGGGCGTCCACGTCGGTCGTATAGAAGTCGAGGTTCACGCGGGTCGCTCCGGCCTCGGCGTACTGCTCTACCTCTTCGACGATCGATTCGGCCTCGCCGACGAACAGGCGGTCCGTGTCCAGATCGGTGTCGGTGCCGACGTGAATCGGGCGGGTGACCACCATCTGTGGCTCGCCGTCCCGATCGAAGTCGGACCAGGCACGCACGAGCCGTTCGCGTATCTCGCGCACCTCCTCGGGCTTGTCCCAGATCGTCGTCCAGCCGTCCCCGTACTCCGCGGTTCGTCGGATCGACGCACCGGACTTCCCGCCCACCAGGATCGGGATCGGTTCGTCGGGGTTCGGATAGAACCCGAGAGGTTCGAAGGAGTGGAACTCGCCGTCGAAGCCCAGGACCTCCTTCTCGCGGACGCGCTCGAACATCTCGAGGAACTCGTCCGTTCGGGTGCCTCGCTCTTCGAACGGGATCCCCAGCGCTTCGAACTCCGAGGAGAGCCAGCCGGGTGCGACGCCGAGTTCGAACCGGCCCTCGGAGAGCGCGTGTGCACTCAGACAGTTCTTCGCGAGCAGGACCGGGTGCCGGTACGGGACCGACAGGACGTTCGTCCCCAGCGTGATCTCCTCGGTGATGGCAGCGAGGTGTGCGAACAGCTGGAACACGTCGAAGATCGGCGTCGTCGTGTCGAACGGGGGCTCACCCGTCTTCGAGTACTCGTAGTCGGTCGGGATCTCCTCGGGATAGGCCACGTGATCGCCAGCGACCACCGCGTCGAGGCCGACCTCCTCGGCGGTCGTCGCCAGCCGTCGGACCGCCGGCGGGATCTCCGCCTCCTCCAGTCCGTAGTCGTTGCTCGCCGCGGTCAGCATCACGCCGAACGTGACGTCGCTCGCGTCGCCGCTCATCTCGTCGGTGCACCCCTGTCGATCGGAGCGGACCACTCTGTTCGACGGGCTACGGTACGGCTGTGGGATCCATGCACGGACATACACCCATTCTGTCTTTCAGTCCAATTATCTCTTTTGGTAGGGAGTAGCTGGCAGCGTACGGATCGCTCTCGGTTGCCTTGCTCACCGCGGGATGTTTGGACGGACGGAGCGTCGTCGACACGGTCGTGGCTGGATAGACAGGCGATTTTGTGGCCGGGTAGACGGGCGATCTCGGGGAGTCGCGATCGAGAACGACTCAGTCCTTCCCGACTTCGACGCCTGCTGTCTCCCGGTCCCAGGTCCGCTCCGAGTTCCCTCGCTCCCGGAGCTTCGCCTTCTGGATCTTCTCGTTCTCGGTCTTGGGGAGTCCGTCCACGACCTCCAGATATCGCGGGACCATGAAATGGGGTATGCGATCGTCGGCCCACTCGACGAGTTCCTCCTCCGTCGCGGACGCATCCGTCTCGAAGACGAGGAACGCCTTGACTTCGTCCTCGCCGCCCTCCTCTTCGGCTCTGACGCCGACGACGGCGCACTCCTCCACCGCCGGGTGTTCGAGGAGGGGCTGTTCGACCTCGTACGTCGAGATGTTCTCGCCACGCCGCCGGAGCGTGTCGCCCATTCGATCGACGAAGTAGAACCAGCCGTTGTCGTCTCGGCGGAGGCCGTCGCCCGTGTGGAACCAGCCGTTCCGGAGCGCTTCGACGGTCTTCTCCGGCATCCCGTAGTATCCCGGCGTCATGATCCACGGAATCGCCGGGCGGATGGCGTACTCGCCCATCGTCCCGGTCTCCACCGGCCAGTCGGTCTCCGGGTCGACCAGCTGAACGTCGAAGTACTGCGAGAGCAAGAGCCCCGCGGCCCCGTCCGGTCGCTCGACGCCGTAGGGAGCCAGAACGGGCATACAGGTCTCGGTGGTGCCGATCACTTCGGTGATGAACTCGATCCCGTACCGCTCCTCGAACTCGTCCTGGATGCCGTAGGCCGTGGGGGCCGCGAACAGACAGCGGAGGTCGTTGTCGTCGTCGATGTCGCGCTCGGGCTGCTGGAAGACGAAGTCCATCATCGACCCGAGGAAGTTACAGACGGTCGCGCCGGTCTCGTGCAGCCTGTCGACCCAGTTCGACGCGCTGAACTTCTCGAAGAGTGCGACCTCCGCGCCGACGATCAGGGCGGGAAAGACGACGAGCACCTGCGCGTTGGAGTGAAACAGCGGGTTCCCCGTCATGTAGACGTCGTCGTCCGTGAGTTGGGTGATGTTGACACACTGCTCGGCGAAGAAGTACTGGTGGGCGTAGGTCTTCTGGATCGCCTTCGAGGGTCCGGTCGTCCCCGAGGTCATGATGATCGACGCGACGTCGTTGCACGCGATGTCGGCCTCGGGCTTCGAGTCGTCGTCGGTGGACAGGTCCCGATAGCGGCCGAACTCGATCGAGGCGTCGGCCCCTCCATCCGGAGGGCCGTCGCCCAGGAGGACGACGTCCGTGAGGTGGTCGAGCGACGACTCGACGTCCAGAACGCGCGAAGCGTACGACTCGTGGAAGACGCCGAACGCCGCCTCGGTGAGGTTGGCCACGTGGGTCAGCGTATCCCGCTTGTAGCTCGTGTTCACGGGAACCTCGACTGCCCCGATCTTGCTCAGTGCGAACCAGAGGTAGACGTACTCGGGCGAGTTCGGCAACATCAGCAGCACGTGGTCGCCGTTCTCCACGCCACGCTCGCGCAGTCCGTGGGCGAGCCGGTTCACGATCCGGTCGGTTTCGGCGAACGTGACGGCCTCGTCGGCCGTCTCCCAGCGGAGGAACGGCTCGTCGGGTCGTTCGCGCGCCTGATGTTCGAGGATCCGGGGCAACAGCCAGTCCTCCTGGTCCTCCCACTGCAGTTCGTACTCGGCGAAGTCCTCGTAGGTCTGCATGAGGGAAGCGCAGAGCGGTGAGCACTAATAGCCACCGCTGGTCACGTCGTAGCCGGGCGAGGGAATCCGTCCCCGTGTGGCTCGGCTCTCGCGGTGAACGAAGAGGGGGTTAATGTGTCCGCGTTCCGAAGGCGTCGGTATGCGAGACGCATACCTGATCGGGGCTGCCCAGACCGACTTCGGGGCGTTCCCCGACGAGAGCTATCGCTCGTTGTTCCGCGAGGCCTACGAGGCGGCCGTGGACACCGTTCCAGCGACGGTTCGGCCGGCGGACGTCGACGAGGTGTACGTCGGTATGCTGTCGGTCGGTGGCAGGCAGATCGGCCTCTCGGCACCGGCCGTCGCCGAACACGCCGGCCTCTCGGGCGTTCCCTGCACGCGCTTGGAGAACGCCTGTGCGGCATCGGGGTACGCCATCCGTGACGCGGTTCAGGCGGTCAAGAGCGGTATGGCGGACGTCGTCGTCGCCGGCGGGACCGAGATCATGAACGACGTCAGCTCCGAGACGCTGCCGTACTGGCTGGGCGTGAGCGGGGAGATGGAGTGGGAGCGCATGGCGGGCACCACCTTCGCCGGCGTCTACGCCCAGATCGCGAGCGCCCACATGGCCGAGTACGGGACGACCCGCGAGCAGCTCTCCAACGTCGCCGTCAAGAGCCACCGACACGGTGCGATGAACCCCCACGCACACCTCGGGTTCGAGTGCTCCATCGAGGACGCGGAGAACGCACAGACCGTGGCCCATCCGCTCACGCTGTATCACTGCTGTCCGACGACGGACGGTGCTGCGGTCACCATCGTCGCCAGCGAGGACGTCGCGGAGGAGTACACCGACGAGCCGATCCGGATCGCGGGCGCGGGGGCCGCGAGCGACGCGGTCGGACTCTTCCAGCGGGACTCGTACACCGGTCTCCCGGCGGCGCGCGCAGCCGCCGATCGGGCCTACGAGATGGCGGGTGTCGGACCGGCCGACATCGACGTTGCCGAGGTCCACGACTGTTTCTCCATCGCCGAGATCGTGGCGTACGAGGACCTCCGCTTCTGTGAACGGGGTGAAGGAGGCCGCCTCGCCGAGGAGGGAGGGACGGGACTCGGGGGCCGAATTCCGGTCAACACTTCCGGCGGACTCAAGTCGAAAGGTCACCCCATCGGCGCTACCGGGGCCGGTCAGGCTGTAGAGCTGTTCAAACAGCTCCGCGGCGAGGCCGGCGAGCGTCAGGTCGAGGATGCCGAGCGCGGACTGGCGCACAACGTCGGGGGGAGCGGGGGTGCGGCGTCGGTTCACGTCTTCGAGGCACCGGGGGTGGACGCGTGACGGCGATCGAGAGCGGGATCGCCGGTATCGGGGCGTACGTCCCGCCCCTCCGGGTTCCGGCGTCGGAACTGCGAGAGGGATGGGGGCAGTTCCTGGCACGCGGCATCTCGACCAAGGCGGTCCCGGCCGCCGACGAGGACGCCCTCACGATGGCCTACGAGGCGGCGGCCCGCGCGCTGGCGGCGAGCGACGTCGACGGCAGCGAGGTCGCGGAACTCCTGTTCGCGAGCACGACCCCACCCGTCGCCGAGGAGGACCTCACCGCCAGACTCGGTGCGATGCTCTCCGTACCGGAGACGGCCACGAGAGCGACTGTCACCGCCTCGACCGCCGCCGGGGCACAGTGTCTCGTCGAGGGAGCGCGTTCCCCGGACCGGACGCTCGTCGTCGCGAGCGACTGCCCGCGTGGCGCGCCCGACGACGCCATCGAGCACGCTGCCGGTGCTGGCGCGGCCGCGTTCGTCCTGGAGCCCGACGCACCGCTCGCCGTCGAGGGCGTCGCGGAGTACGCGACTCCGTATCCGGGCACGCGGTTCCGGAACAGGGGCTCCGAGACCGTCGACAGCCTCGACGTGACCCCTTACGAGCGAGAGTCGTTCGAGCGAGCGCTCTCGGGTGCGGCGTCACAGCTCGACTACGACGCGGATCGGATGGCGGCCGCGGCGGTCCACGCTCCCGACGCCGCGATCCCGTACCGGGGAGCGGGGCCGCTCGGCGTGGACGACGAGACCGTCGCCGCCGCCACGATCGTCGACGAAATCGGCGACGCCGGTGCCGCAGGGGTCGCGCTCGCGCTGGCGTCGGCTATCGCCGACGACGCCGACCCGGTGCTGGTCGCGGGGTACGGGAGCGGCGCGACGGCGGCGCTCCTCCATCTGGAGCGAGGGGCGGACCGTGCGCCACCGACCGACCTGGCGATCACGGGCGACCGCCGCCTCTCGTTCGCGGAGTACGTCCGCCTCCGCGGCGACGTCACCTCCGGGCCGCCGGAGGGCGGCGGAGGGTACGTGAGCGTCCCGACCTGGCGGCGATCGATCCCTCAGCGCTACCGGCTCGAAGCGGGCCGGTGTCCGGCGTGCGAGGAACTGAACTTCCCGCCGAGCGGCGTCTGCTCGTCCTGCCGTGCGTCGATCGAGTACGAACCGGTCGCACTCGCGCGATCCGGCACGCTGGAAGCGCTCTCGGTGATCTCGCAGGGTGGCGCGCCCCCGGAGTTCGCCGAACTCCAGACGAAGTACGGTGGGGCGTACGCGACGGGGATCGTCTCCTTCGACGGGCCCGGCGGCGGTTCGGCGAGCGCGCCGGCGTTCGTGATCGACGCCGATCCCGACGAACTCGCGGTCGGCGACCGCGTCGAGGCGACGATCCGCCGGATCTACACCCAGGAGGGCGTCACGAGGTACGGGTTCAAGGTCGCTCCAGTCGAGGAAGCGAACGCTGGGTGAGGCGAGCCATCGCATAGCTTTACGGTCCCGCTCGCACAAGCGGACGGTGGATTCCGAGATGACTGCAGACGAATTTCAGATCAGCGGGTCGACGGCGGTCGTGACCGGGTCGTCCTCGGGGATCGGTCGAGCGATCGTCGAGCGGTTCGCCGACCAGGGCCTCGACGTCGTCGTGACCTCCCGGTCAATGGAAAATGTAGAGCCAGTCGCAGCAGCGATCGACGAACGGTCCGGAGGCGACGCGCTCCCGATCGAGTGTGACATCACGGACTGGGCCGCGATCGAGGCGCTGGTCGAGGAGACGACCGAGACGTTCGGTCCCATCGATATCTGGGTCAACAACGCCGGCGCGAGCTTCGTGGCTCCCTTCGAGGAGGTCAGCGAGAACGGGTGGCAGACCATCGTCGACATCAACCTCAACGGCGCGTTCAACTGCACCCGGATCGTCGGCGAGCAGATGCGCGAGAACGACGGCGGGACGATCGTCAACGTCTCCAGCGTGGCCGCCCGCGACGGCGCGCCGCGGATGATCCACTACGCGGCGGCGAAGGCGGGACTGAACAAGCTGACGTGGACGCTCGCCAACGAGTGGGCGGAGTACGACATCCGAATCAACGGGGTCATGCCCGGACTCGTCGCGACCGAGGGACTGGAGAGCCAGGAGGGCATCGTGGCGGACGACATCGACAGAACCAGCGTCGACCGCGAGATCGGGCTCCCGGACGAGATCGCCACGGTGACCCAGTTCCTGGCGAGCCCGGCCGCGAGCTACATCCAGGGCCAGACGATCGTCGCCGAAGGGACTCCCCGGATCCCACGGACCTCGCTCCACGGGGACTGAACCGCCGAGTTCCGGTATGCCGGGCAGCAGGGGCCTTCCCACGCGCGGTGAGATTCGTATTACGCCCGTCGAGATGGACACACATCGATCCCATCGGCGAGCGGGGGATGGGTCGCTCCTCTCTGGAGAGACGGGACGACGGGAAGCGCGTCGCGTCCGTGCCGATACGAGTCGGACTGGCTCACCGGGAGTGACTGTACTCTCGGTCGAATCGCGGTTTTCGGCCCTCCCTGAAGGCGGCAACGGCCTCCTCGTGTTCCGGGTCGTTGACACACTCCCACTGGTGGTCGATGGCCCGGTCGCAGTGTGCTTCGAACGACTGCTCTGCGTCGATCAGACGGTTCGTGTGCCGGACCGCGAGCGCCGGCAGGTCCACCAGCTCCTCCGCTAGATCGTGTGCGGCGTCCAGCGCGCTCTCCGCTCTCTCGACTGCCAACCCCAGGTCGACGGCCGCCGCCGGCGTAATGTCCCTCCCCGTGAGGAGGTACTCCCGGGCCTTCGACTCCCCGATGAGGCGCGGGAGCAACCACGCACCGCCATCCCCGGGAACCAACCCCATCCCGACGAACCCCTCCCGAAGGACGGCGTCGGGGCCGACGGTACGGAGGTCACAGGCGAGGGCGAAATCACAGCCGGCACCGATGGCCGGACCGCCGACGGCGGCGATGGTCGGCTTCGACGACTCGCGGAGGCCGGCGACGACCCCCTGGACGGTTTCGAGGAACGCCCCGTAGGCGTCCTCCCCCTTCTCCTTCCAGTCCGGCATCGAGGAGACGTCCGCCCCCGCACAGAACCCGTCGCCGGCCCCGGTGAGGACGGCGACGTAGGCCCCATCGTCACGACGAAAGCGCTCGATCGAGTCGTTCAACTCGGCTACAGTCCCCTCGGTGAAGGCGTTGTGGACGCTCGGCCGGTCGATGGTGATCGTCGCCACGCCCGCCTCGGTCCGGTAGTCGAGGTCCTCGTACTCGGTCGCCATGGCGACCCGATGGCCCCGGACGTTGAATAGCTTGTCCTCGTTTCGGCCCGGCAGCGTCGAGCCGAACCCCGAGATCACCGCTCAGCGCACCGTGGCGGTCTCGCCGGAAAAACGCCGGCGAAAAAGTCAAAAGAAAGCTATTACGCCTCTCCCCGGACATGCCGGAAAAATAGTGATGGAACCACTGAATCACCGACATCTTTCCCCATCCGAGTAGCAGAAACAGGGCCGTCGTCTTCGGATCGACCTGCTCCCGTGTTTCGATGTGTAACGATACCACTCCCCATGCAACACGGGGGTGCCGTCGATCACACTCTTCCGGAAATTCCGGACCCGAGCCGGAGGGTGACGCGAGGGATCGCCCCCTCGGAGACGAGTATCGATCGTCCGATGCGGCCGGATCCGTCGCGACGGAGTCTCCGGAAATAGCGGAAAGATTTATGTGTCGTGTGAACAACCATCAGCTATGAACAAGACCGTGCCGGTCAAAACCGCGACGCGGATCGCCGAGATAGTCGAGGCTCTCCTCGAACTCGAGCGCGCCAGCCTCTCGGAACTCGCTCGGCACCTCGACCTGGCGGACAGCACCCTCCACGATCACCTCACGACGCTCGAATCGCTTGGCTACGTCGTCAGGGACGACAAGAAGTACCGGGTGAGTCTTCGGTTCCTCGAGGTCGGCGAGAAGGTCCGCAACCAGCTGAACGTCTACCAGGTTGCCGACCCCGAGGTGAGCAAGCTGGCCAACGAGACGGGAGAGCACGCCAGCCTGATGATCGAGGAGAACGGGATGGGCGTCATCCTCGTGATCGCGAAGGGCACCGATGCCGTGAACCTCGAGGCCTACGCCGGCCGACGCGTCGTCCTCACCGCGAACGCGCCGGGCAAGGCGATCCTGGCTCACCTCCCCGAACGGCGGGTGGAGCGGATCATCGACCAGCAGGGGTTGCCGAAGTACACCGAACACACGATCACCGAGCGCGAGGACCTGTTCGAGGAACTCGCAGCCATCCGCGAGCGTGGGTACGCGACCGACACCGAGGAGCTGGTGGAGGGTGTGAAGGCCATCTCGGTGCCCGTGATCAGCCGGAACAGGGTGCAGGGGGCGCTCACGGTGGGCGGTCCCGCCCACCGGATGGAGGGCGAACTGTTCGAGGAAGAGCTCCCGAACCTCCTCCTCCGAGCGTCGAACGTGGTCGAACTCAATCTGACACACTCGTAGGCGACGGCCGCGTTCGGCCACGGCGTCGCCTCGCGGCATGGAACCGACGGAGACCGCGTCAGACCCCGAAGAGGCTGCGTGCGTTCTCCGAGAGGAGTTTTCGTTCGACCGTAGCGTTCAGGCCGAGATCGTCGAGCTGTGGAATCGCCGTATCGTAGTCGAGCACGGGGTAGTCGGTCCCGAAGACGACCTTGTCCTGGCCGCGGCTCCGGATGAAGTTCACGACGTTCTCCTCCCAGTACTTGGGCGCGTGGGCCGTCGCACCCAGGTAGACGTTCGGGTGTTTCCACGCCATCGCCTCGAGCTCCTTCGACCACGGCCAGCCGGTGTGACAGCCGACCACATCGAGATCGGGGAAGTCCAGTGCGACGTCGTCGAGCAGGATCGGCTTTCCGTGCCCGCTCGGCATCCGCATCGCGGAGTGGCCGACCTGCATCACGACGGGGACGTCGAGTTCGGCACACTTCGCGTAGAACGGGTAGAACTGGCGGTGGTTGAGGGGGAGGTCCCACCCGTACGGTTCGAGGATCCCGGCGACGAATCCGTGATCCTCGACGTACTCCTCCAGACGGGCAACCCCGTCCATCCCCTCTCGCGGGTTGATGCCCGCCATCCCCCTGATGCGGTCCGGGTACGCCTCGGCGACGTCGGCGACCCACTCGTGGGGGACGTCGATCTCCATTCCGCCGTCCGGATTGCCGAACTTCAGCGCCGGGACGAACACCTGAGCAACGCCGTGTGCGTCCATCTTCGCGACGAAATCGTCCGCCGACATCCCTCGGGACGGGTCGTACATGTCGTCCATGCCGAAGACCTGGGCGGCGACCCGCTGGGCCTGAGAGTCGTAGTACAGTTCGGTCCCCTCCCGCGTGAAGAGGTTGCACCAGACGTCGACAATGCCCTCGGATCCCGAACTCATCGCAGCCACTCCACGTGCATCGGTAGCGTACCGTTCGGGAAGGACGTGTATAGCTCTATTGGTACGCGTCGGTTCGAGCATCCGTCTCCCCCGGTCGGGAGCACGAAACAAGGGCCCGGTCCGGTCAGTCGTAGAGATGACGCGCGACGACGCTCCGGTTGATCTCGTTGGTCCCCTCGTATATCTGAGTCCCCTTCGCCTCCCGCATGAACCGTTCGACCGGGTAGTCCTTCGAGTAGCCGCGCGATCCGAGTACCTGCACGGCCTCGACGGCCCCCTCCATCGCTGCGTCGGAGGCGAAGGTCTTCGCGATGGCCGCATCCTGGGTCACCCTTTCGCCAGCATCGAGTTTCGCCGCCGCGCTGTAGGTCAGCAGTCGCGCGGCCTCCAGGTCCATCTTCATATCCGCCAGCTTGAACGACACGCCCTGGTTGTTCCGGATCGGTTCGCCGAACTGTTCGCGCTCGTCCGCGAAGCGCGCGCTCTCGTCGAGACAGCCCTGGAGGATGCCCGTCGATTGAGCGGCGACACCCAGTCGGCCGATGTCGAGCGCTTCCATTATGTACCGGAACCCACGGCCCTCCTCGCCGACCAGGTTCTCGACGGGCACCCGAAGGTTCTCGTATTTGACCTCGTTCTCGACGACGGCACCGCCCTCCATGCAGGGGATATCGCGGACGAACTCGACACCGTCGCGCTCCCCGGGGTTCGGGACGCCGATGATGCTCACGTCGTCGTGGCTGCCGGTATCGTCGGTCCGGGCGACGACGAAGATCAGGTCGGCGACCTCGCCGTGGGAGGTCCACACCTTGTGACCGTCGATCACGAACTCGTCGCCGTCCCGTTCGGCAGTGGTTTCGAGCGCGTTCGCGTCGCTGCCGGCCTGTGGCTCGGTGAGTGAGACGGCGGTCACCTGATTCTGGGTGAAGACGTCGGTCAGCCACTCCTCGCGCTGTCGCTCGCTGCCGAACTTCTGGAGGGTGTGGCCGACGAGCGATCCCGAGAGCGAGACCACGCCCGCCGGGACCTTCCAGATCCGACAGAGCTCCTCGATCGTGAGGACGAACGAGCGGTAGTCCCGACCCTCGCCGCCGTAGCGTTCGGGGATCGTCACTCCGTACAGACCTGCTTCCCCGAGTTCGTCGACGAGGTCCAGGGGGAACTCGTCCCGTTCCTCGTAGTCGTCGACGACCGGTGCGACCTCCGTCTCCGCGAACTCCCTGACTCGCTCGCGATACTCCTCGTGTTCCGATTCGAGGCCGATATGTCCCGTCATGATGGAGTCGTAAGTGGTTTCGGACGCCGAGATGGCTGTATCACGCTTCATCCCAACCGGGCTTATAGCTGTCGAAATCTCGAAAATTTGATATGAGGGGCCGGTGGATGCCCAGCTACTACCCACCTTGAGTCACGATCCTCGACGAACGCCACGATCCCCTCCGTCGAATCGTCGCCCGGTCGATCGCCTCGCTGGACCGCGACTGACGCCCATCGGGAGCCTTCGGTCCTCGACCGGTCGTCGCACGTTCAGAAGGCCTCGTGCGTCTCGAGGTTCGGCCAGCCCTCGTCGTGATCCACGGAGTACCGGAATCGGAGTTCCAGTGATTCGATGCGCCATCCGTCCTCGCCGTGTCGGTAGCGCTCGCGATACTCGCCCAGCCGAAAGCCACCGGTGCCGTCCGCGAGGGTGATCCAGGAGGTGACGTACCAGCGGCCGGTCGCTGCGTCGCCGTCGACGTCCAGCACGCCGTTCTGGACGGCGTGGGCGGTCGCATCGAGGTGCTCCGCGACGAACCCCTCGGCGAACTCCCGAACGCCGTCGTGGCCCTCGAAGCTCCCGAGCCCGCCGTAATCGAGGCTCGCGTCCGGAGTGAACAGGTCGACGACTCCCTCCCAGTCGCGATCGTCGAGCCGGTAACAGTACTCGTGCTTGAGCTCCCGGATGGCCTCGCGCGATTCCACCCGCTCGAGGCGCGCTTCGAGTCCCATGTCGGCGTGTGATTCGGTGTCGAGATAACCCTTGTGCCGACGGCCCGTCGCTCCGGCGTGCCGACGCGAGCGAGGTCGCTCCAGCCGTCGCCGCATCGCCGCCTGTCATCGCTCACCCCTCGTTTCGGATCGAATATGAGGATACCACCGATCCGTCTATGGCTCCGGAACGCCCTCCGGGAGGTCGGCTGGGTCCGCGAGATCCTCGAGAAAGATGACGTCGTCCGGGCGGTTCGGTGCACCGACCGCGAAGATCCGCATCTCCTCCTCGGCTTCGATGTGTCGCCAGGGACCGGGATCGACGACGACGGTATCGCCGGCCTCGATGGCGAACGCCTCGTCACCGACGACCATCCGCCCCCGACCCTCGACGACGAAGAAGGTCTCTTCCTGTTCGACCTGCGTGTGCCGGCGGACGGTGTCTCCGGGTTCGTAGACGAAGTAGTTGAACCGCATCTCGTTCGGTCGCGGCTCGTCGGCCGCCTTCAGCTCGTAGCCGAGCGTCTTGACACCCGGCTCCGACTCCGTTCGCGTCCGCGTTCGTGCCTCGTCGGTGTTGATCTTCGAGTACGACATCGTCCGTATCACTCATACCGGACCGGGAAAAGCGTATCCCCAGGAGCTACGGGCGGTCGTCCGGTGAGGACGGGGCCGCGACCCACCCGTCAGGCCAGTAGATCGAGCGCGTTCTGCCCGAGCAGTCGGTCGATTTCGGTCTCGGTGAACGTCGGTTCCTCGTCGCGGTCCGCCAGGGTGCGTACGTTCTCCAGCCACTCCTCCTTCGGATGCACCGGGTCGAACGCCGGATCGTCGGTTCCGAACAACATCCGGTCGCTGCCGACCGCGTCCATCAGCCGTCGGACCGCCGTCGCGAACTCCTCGGGGCGGTGCTTGCAGCGCTCCTGCCAGCCGGAGATGTCCACGTAGAGGTTCGTGTTGACCTTGTTGACGGCGACCGCGTGCAGGTCACGCCACCACTCGAAGGACATGTGAGCCGCGACGATGTCCAGATCGGGGAAGTCGCTCAACACCTCGTCGAGGTTCTTCGGGTGGGAGTACTTGCTGTACAGCGGCGCGAAGATCGGTCCGGTGTCGGTCAACATCGGCACGTCGTGACGCCTGACGACCTCGAGGAGGCGATAGGTCTCCGGGTCGTGGTGGTAGAACCCGGCCGTCGGGTGGAGCTTCAGGC
Source organism: Halococcus agarilyticus (assembly GCF_000334895.1). Classification (NCBI taxonomy): domain Archaea; kingdom Methanobacteriati; phylum Methanobacteriota; class Halobacteria; order Halobacteriales; family Halococcaceae; genus Halococcus; species Halococcus agarilyticus. The sequence continues at coordinate 61,342 of NZ_BAFM01000003.1, forward strand.
CGTCCATGTCCCAGTCCGACAGTGCCGTCTCGATGTGGTCCGCCGCGCCCCGACGCCGCGGATCGATCGTCGCGAACGCCCGGATCCGATCCGGGTTGTCGTCGCGGAACTCGGCCAGCCGGCGATTCACCTCCTGGATCGGCACCTCGGGTTCGCCAAGGGCGAGCCCGAAGTCCACCCCGAAGACGACCTGCCGATCGATACCGGCCTCGTCCATCCGCTCGAGGAGTTTCTCGCCGTCGGGGTCCCAGTACGTCGGCAGGTACGTCTCCCGGATGCGCTCGGGGTCGACCTCCTCGCCCCTCTTCTCGTTCTGCCGGACGGCGATGTCGACGAAGGCGTCCCAGAACCGCTCGGGCAACCAGTCCTCCGCCCAGATGTGGGAGTGTACGTCCACGACGGTCGGCATGATGGTCGTCACGTGGCCGGCGACGCATGAATAAGTTCGGGTGACGGTACGATGTCGCTGCGGAGCGGATCGTCGCTCACCGCATCTCAGACATCGTGGTTCGCCGTGTCAGTCACCCGGAAGACCGCGAAATCGCCACGTGGAGAAGATTTTTATAGACTCTTGCCGATTCTTCGCTCGCTATAATGACGGATAAACTTGACCAGTCCGCCGGGGCTGACGAGGTACACGCGGAATACAAGTACCCGTTCCACTGGGACCTCGACTTCTCCCTGAACATCGGAGAGACCAACCGCCGGTTCTTCGCGGCACTCGAAGACAAGCGGATCGTGGGCAAGACCTGCCCCGAGTGTGGCGACGTGTTCGTGCCGCCGCAGTCGGTGTGTGTCGAGTGTTACGTCGAGACCGACGAGTGGATCGAGGTCGAGCAACGCGGTGTGCTCGAGAGCTACACCGTGTGCTTCTTCCAGTTCGACAAGATGCCGGAGCCGCCGTACGTGACGGGTGTCATCCGTGTCGACGACTCCGCCATCTGCATGATGCACTTCGTCGAGGAGTTGGAGTACGAGGAGCCGATGGATCTGGTCGACAAGCTCGAGAAAGGTGACGAGGTGGAACCAGTGTGGTCCAACGACCGCGATGGCGACATCTTCGACATGGATCACTGGCGGCTGGCGGAATGAGGCGGAGTCAGCATGGAGCTAGCCAATCCTACGGAGGCGACTACGGATGACTGACGTCGCGATCGCCGGCTACGCCACGAGCGGCTTCGCCGGCGAGACGGACGAGTCGGGCAACGAGCTGGTGCTGGAGACGAACATGGCGGCACTCGACGATGCTGGCGTCACCCACGAAGACCTGGACAGCGTGATATTCACCGGCCAGGATCCCTACGACGGCGCTGCCATCAGCGACGGCCAGAAGGTCGCGACCGCCGCGGCCTACGACAAGCCGATCATGCGGGTCCAGAACGGTGGCGGGATGGCGATACACCAGGGCCGGGCGAAGATCCGGGCCGGCAAGGCCGACGTGGTCACGGTGGTCGCGGCCGACTTCGTGACCGCCGACCCCACGACACTGAGTTGGACCTCCCACGAGGCCCTGTATCACCGGCCGTTCGGGATGAACAATCGACAGTCCTACGGCTTCGTCACCCAGAACTATCTCGACGAGACCGACGCAACCCGAGAGGATCTGGCGGCAGTGGCCGCGAAAAACTACGAGGCCGCCGCGGAGAACCCCGACGCCCATCGTCGTGAGGGATACTCGACAGCGGAGGTCTTGGAGTCGGACCCGGTCGTTGGTCCGCTGACGGAGCTGATGCTCGGGCCGATGTCCTACGGCGCTGCCGTGGTCGTGCTGGTCAGCGGGGCGGTCGCCGACGAGCTCGACGATGTCCCGGGCTCCATCACCGGGACCGGCATGGCGACGGGGAAGTACGAGTACCGAGAGATGGAAAACCGGCTCCGCCAGCCGACGCTGCGTGATGCCGCAGCGACGGCCTACGACGAGGCGGGAATCGACGCCGCCGACATCGACGCCGCCGAGATGGCGACCTACGCGCCGTCGTTCGAGCTCCTGAGCTACGAGGCGCTGGGCTTCTGTGACGAGAGCGAGGGACCGTCGCTGGTCGCCGACGGCACGACGGCGATCGACGGCTCGCTTCCTGTCAACGCATCGGGCGGTCCGCTGGCGACGAGCCCGCCGAACTCCGGCGGCGTCTACCGCGCCATCGCGGCCTGCCAGCAGCTCCAGGGCGATCTCGGCCGGCAGTCCGCCGACCGGGTGCTCCTGGCGGACAACGACATGCATCTGGGCGAGCCTGCGCGGACGGACGCCCTGGTCGTCTTCGAGGGGGGATCGGCGTGACCCGGGACGTCGGTGCGGTCGGTGTCGGCTACTCCGATCCCGAGACGTTCACCGACTATCGGCTGTCGACCATGTCCAAGGAGGAGCAGGCCTTCGCGGCGATCACGGCCGCGCTGGAACACGCCGATGCCGATCCCGACGACATCGACGTCGCGCTGTTCTGCACGGTCGACGGCTTCGAGGGCACGTTCCGCGTCGAACGGACCCTCGAGGTCCTGGGGATGGGCAACGACATCCCGGTGATCAGCATCAACACCGGTGGGACCGCCGGCGGGAGCGGCGTGAAGGTGGCCTACGAGTACCTCGCCTCGGGAAAATACGACACCGCGCTCGTCTACGGCTCGCCGTCGTTCGACTCGGTGGTCGAGGCCCAGCCGGTGATGAACACGAACGCCGACCCGCTGTTCGAGCGCAACTTCGTCACGGCCATCCAGATGGGCGCGCTACCGAGTTCGGGCTACATGGAGCTCTCGGGTGCCACCCTCGAGGACTTCGCGAAGGTCGCGGCCCGGAACTACCAGAACGCCGCGATGAACCCGTACGCCCACCGCAACGAGGGCAAGACCGTCGAGGAGGTGCTCGACTCGCCGATGGTCTGTTGGCCGCTACGGCGGGCGATGACCTGTCCGGTCTCCTCCGGCGCGGCAGCGATGGTGATGGCCTCGGAGGCCACCGCCCACGAGCACTGCGACACACCGGTCTGGGTCGAGGACATCGACTCGATCAGCAACACCTTCGAGACGGGCTACCGGACCATGGACTGGTTCCCGAAGCTCGAGACGCTCGCCGACCGGGTCTACGAGCGTGTGGACGTCGAAGACCCGCTCGAGGAGTTCGACGTCGTGGAGACGTTCAACCCCTACATCCCCTTCGAGATGATCGAGTACGAGGCGATGGGCCTCTGCGAGAAGGGCGAGGCCAAACACCTCGTTCGCGACGGCGTCACGGCCAGGGACGGCGCGCTCCCGGTCAACGCCTCCGGCGGGACGCTCGCGACGAACTCCGGGATCTGCGCGTCGCTGTCCCGGCACACCGAGATCGTCCTCCAGCTGATGGGCGAGGCCGGCGAGCGCCAGATCGAGGGCGCGGAGCGTGGCGTCGCCCAGTCCTGGGGCGCGAACCTGGGCCAGTTCCAGCAGATGGCGATCTTCTCGACGAGTCGGTGAGGATCGCCACCTCTCCGGTGGCGATTTCCCCCGGTCGAGTGAGGGGCGGCCCGGCGTCCGCCGTCGACCGGACTCAGTCCTCGTCCCAGTCGTAGAACCCCCGACCCGACTTCACACCGTAATCGCCCGCTCGGACCATCTGCTTGACTAGCTGCGGGGGGCGGTAGGCGTCGCTGCCGAGCTCCTCGGCCATGTACTCGCCGACCTTGACGCGGGTGTCCCAGCCGTTGTGATCCCCGAGCTTCAGCGGCCCCATCGGGTGGTTGTATCCCAGCTCCATCGCCGTGTCGATGTCCTCGGCGGAGGCGACCCCCTCCTGAACCATCCGGGCAGCCTCCATGCCGAGAACCAGGCCCAGCCGCGACGTCGCGAAGCCGGGGAAGTCGTCGACGACGATGTGCTCGCGGCCCAGAGCCTCTGCCAGCTCCTCGGCCCGCGCCAGGGTCTCGTCGCTCGTGTGGTGGCCGGTGACGAGTTCGAGCAGCTTCATCTTCACCGGTGGGTTGAAAAAGTGCGTACCGATGACCCGCTCCGGGTGCTCGGTGGCGCTCGCGATCTCCGTGATGGACAGCGAGGAGGTGTTCGAGCCGAGAACCACGTCGGGGTCGGTCTTCGCGTCCAGTTCCTCGAAGATGGTCCGTTTGAGGTCCGTGTCCTCCGGGACCGCCTCCACGACGAACGTCGCCCGCTCGACCACGTCGTCGAGGTCCGTCGTCCCGGTTACGCGGTCGAAGACGGTGTCTGCGTCGTCGACGATGTCACGCTCCTCGGCCTCGGCCAGATCGTTCCGCAGGCGATCGAGTCCGTCGCTGACGAGCTCCTCGTCGACGTCGCGCACGATGGCGTCGAACCCCTGCTGAGCGGCGAGCTGAGCGATGCCGGTCCCCATCGTGCCGGCACCGATGACGCCGATGACTCTGGATGCCATACGTCGTTCTCCCGACCCGCAGCAAAAACGTTTGTCCCCGTGACTCCGGGCCCGGCTCGACTCGTCGAGGTTTCACCCCTCGATCGACTCGCGGACGACCCTCCCGGTCGCTGCTCTCGGCGAGCGGTCCACGGTCACCGCATCGGCAGTCTGGCCGTCGCCGTCCCGCGCACTGTGAGGTCACCGGAGCCGTCGCGCAGGGCGAGGTCGAACGTGACGAGGCCGTCGCCGTCGATCTCGCACGTCTCGGTTACCGTCGCCGTCGCCGTCACGGTCTGGCCCTCGAACACCATGTCGTGGAACCGAACGTCGAACGAGCGCAGGTCCGACGGCGACTCGAGGACGCGGACGACCGGCTGGAGGAGGTACGAGAGGTTCGCCGGGCCCTGGTTGAGCAGCCCGGGGTAGTCCAGCTCCTCCGCCCGGTTGCGGTCGAAGTGGGGGGGATACGGATCCTGGAGCAGCGCGGCCACCAGCTTCGTGTCGTCGCCGTGGAGCTCCTCGATCGTCCGCGGTTCGAGTTCGTCGCCCGGCGAGAGGTCCTCGAAACGCACGATCACGTCCCCTCCATCAGGACCATGTCCGCGACCATGTCGAAGACGGGGTCACCCGCCGGCGTCTCGGCGTCGTACGAGAGGGAGACGACGGTCAGACTCCCGCTGCTGCCGTCTTTCTCCTCGACGTCCGTGACCCGTCCAGTCACCGCCAGCGGCTGGCCGGTCTCGAGCGGGGCGTGAAACTCCACCCGGAGCTGGCCGAGCGCAGCGCCGCTCCGCCAGTCGTCCGAGAGGCGGCCCATGGTGGCCTCGACGCCACCGGTGGCTTCGAACGCGATGTGCTGTGCCATCGTGTGCGGGACGAGCTGACCCTCCTCGCCCGCGGCTGCCGCAGCCTCGTCGTACCGAAACGTCGCCTCGTCGTCACGGGTCGCGTCCGCCCACAGGAACGCCTTCCACTCCTCGACGGTAAACTGCCCGGACGGAAGTTCCGTGTCGGCAAGATCGTCTACGTCCATGCTGTGTGGCGTCGAGTACCGCTGTGGTCGCCATAAACCTTCACCACCGGCCGCGCGACGACGCCAACCCGCCTCGCATCGGTGGACTCTGGGCCCGGGGGAGGTGTCGCGTCTGGTGCTCGTGGCCAGAACGTGCTGGGGCTCCCGCGGTCCTACGGCGAATGACCGGCCAGGTCGGCAGTTCGCTTCCGGTGGAACGGCACGTTTTATCTTCGCTCGGCGAGAGATCGACATCCATGGTAGCCAGACAGGTGTGTGTGAGTAGCGATCAGCGGAGCGCCTCGAACGGTCCGGAAGCCGATGTCGGGTCCTGGAGGAATCGATGACCGACGACCTCGCCGCAGCCGGCGACGAATGTTCGACGCTCGCGGTCGCCACGGACGAACCGGTTGCGAACGCGGTGACGGTCACGCTGGACAGACCGGACACTCGAAACGCCCTCAGTCAGACGCTCCGGACGGAGTTCAAGCGAGTCTTCGAGGCGATCGAGGCGTCATCGACGCGCGTCGTCGTCCTGACGGGGTCGAACGACTCGCGAGCGTTCGCCTCGGGTGCGGACCTGACGGAACTGGCCGACCGGACGGCCCTGGAGCAGCGCGAACTGAGCAAGCGACCCCGAATCTACGAGGTCGTCGCCGGTCTCGATCAGCCGGTGATCGGCCGAATCAACGGGCTGGCGCTGGGTGGCGGCTGCGAGCTGGCGCTGGCCTGCGACGTCCGCCTGGCCGACACCCGCTCGAAGTTCGGCTTCCCGGAGGTGTCTCTCGGGCTCATCCCGGGCGGCGGCGGCACACAGCGCTTGACGGAGCTGGTCGGTGTCGGCAAGGCCAAGCAGCTGATCCTCTCGGGAGCCGTCGTCGACGCCGCCGAGGCGGACGAGCTCGGCCTCGTGGAGTCGGTTCACGACCCGGCCGACCTCGACGAAGCCGTCGCGGAGCTGGTCGACACGATGGCCCAGCACAGCCCGGTCGCGCTGGAGCTGGCCAAGCGAGCCGTCGACGCGAGCACTCGACTCGGCCGCGACGACGGCATCGACCACGAGGCGGAGCTGTTCACCGTGGCACTTGGCAGCGAGGACGCCTCGGAGGGCATCGCGGCGTTCCTGGAGGACCGCGAGCCGGAGTGGACCGGGCGCTGAGGACGAAATCGCGGAGAAAAGACCGTCTTCAGGCGAGGTCCGGCAGACCGTCCTCCTTGAGAACTGCGGCGATCTGGTTCTTCTGAATCTCGTCGGTGCCGGCCGCAAGCCGCCGGCCTCGGGCGAGCCGGTAGAGGTGTTCGAGGGGGTGACCCTGCTGGTAGCCGTTGGCCCCGTGGATCTGCAGCGACTCGGAGACGATCCGTTCGACCGACTCCGAGGAGAACAGCTTGGCGAGCGAGGAGCCGAGTCGATCGGGGATCCGTCCCTGTTCGTGGGCCCGGGAGGCGGCGCGGTAGGTCAGTGCCCTGGAGGCCTCGAGACGCTTCGCCATGTCCGCTACCTTCCACTCGATGCCCTGGAACTCACCGATCGGCTGGCCGAACTGTGAGCGCGTCTCGGCGTAGTCAAGCGCCTTGTCGAGCGCACATCGGGCGAAGGAGTTCGCCAGCGTCGCGCTCCCCAACCGTTCCCAGTTGAGGGCCTTGAGCTGCTCCTTGAACCCGTCCGCGCCGCGAGTGAGGACGTTCTCCGCGGGGACGGCCACGTCGCGCAGTTCGAACTGGGTCTGCTCGTGGTCGGCCATGTTCGTGTAGTGTTGCTGGATCTCGATCCCCGGGTCGTCGAGATCGACGATCAGCGACCCGAGGCCCTCCGAGAATTTCACCCAGACGACCGCTGCGCTGGCGTCCTCGAGATTGCTGACCCAGATCTTCTCGCCCGTGACGCTGAAGCCGTCGCCGTCCTCCTCGGCGCGGGTTCGCATCGATCCGACGTCCGATCCCGATTCCGGCTCCGAGATGGCGATGGCGATCGCCTCCTCGCCGGCGGTCACCGGCGGCAGATACCGCTCTTTCGCCGCCTCGGTGCCGAACATCTCGATGGCACGGGGGGCGACCATCTGCTGGGTGTAGAGGAAGTTCGCCGTGTCCGGACAGACTCGTCCGACGGCCTCGATCGACAGCATCGCCTCGAACTCCGTCATGCCCCCGCCGCCGTAGGTCTCGTCGATGTTGATACCCATGAACCCCCTGTCGGCGAGGAGTTCGATGTTCTCCCACGGCGTCTCGCCCTGCCACTCGAACGCGCGCTCGGCGAACTCCGTCTCCGCGATGTCCCGCAACGAGGAGACGACCATCTCTTGCTCCGCTGAGAGCGTCTGCATGGCTCCGTCTATCGGTCACTGTGTCATAATGATTGCGGGTGGCGCGGGAGGGACAGTGAGTCAGTTCGGGCTGTGAGGATCGAAGACCTCGTCGTCCTCCCCGGTGCTCGCGCCGACGGCGAGTACGACGCCGGGTTCGTCGCCGACACACCGGTGTCCGTGAGGCTCGCGGGGCAGGGCGGCGAAGAAGGTTCCCGGACCCACCGTCTCGTACGTCGGATCGTCGGCGCTCCCGAGCTTCAGCGAGAACTCACCCTCGAGGACGTAGTACAGCTCCTCCTCCGCGGTGTGGGCGTGAAAGCCGATCTCCTCGCCCGGCCGGAAGTGCCACAGTTTGGCCCCGAGCTGGGCCAGCCCCAGCATCTCGTCGACAGGGCGGATGTCGACGGTGGGACGGACGTCGTCGCGCTCGCTCAGGTCGACCAGCGGCACGTCGGCGGTGCGGACGACTCGGGGTCCAGCGACCGATCGCTCGGACTCGTCGGTGAACTCCATGGACCCGCTACGCGCAGTGCCCTGAAATAGGTAGCCCGGGCACGCCGGCCGGATCCCTCGACATCGTCGCTGCCGCAGTACGGACGGGTGTCGTCGTCGGCTCCTCCGTCGTCGGACACGGCGAGGGGGTGGAAGTGGGAGTACGGCGGGATCGGTGTGCCGTGCAGCGACGTGGGGGCATCGAGACGGTCTTCGACGAACCGGACGTCGAGTTTCGTGGTTTCGAAGCGGCTCGGAGGAGGAGCCCGATCCACCGATCGACACTCCGTCGTCCGACCAGCGCGTACCCAACTTATTTATCGTTCGGTGGTGTGGTCCTAGTTTGCAACATGCAAGAAGTTGACGACCCCGCGGCGATACTGACGGTGTCGAACCTCGTACACTGTTACATGCGGCGGATGGACAAACACGACCTGGATGGCGTCCTCGAACTCCTGCACGACGACTGCGCCATCGACTACGGGGACTTCGGCCTCTACGAGGGGCAGGACGAGGTCTCGGACTTCCTCGAAGCGTACATCGAGGGTGAAACGGGCATCCTCGACTCGTTTCACCTCGGTATCAACCCGTGGGTCACCGCCGACGGCGACACCGCGATCGGTCGCTGGCACTTCCTCGATCTGGGCCACGTCGAGGGCATCGGTGCCGCCTGGCTCGCCGGGTTCTACGAGATCGAGTTCGTCAAGAACGACGACGAGTGGCTCATCGAGAAACTCACCTACGACGCCAAATACTTCTCGCCCTACGACGAGGGCTGGGTCGAGGAACCGATGGCCAACTGACGCCGCTCCGACGGCGGTTTCTGCGGCCGCTTGCCGGTCCGTTGTCGTGGTAGAGCGATCGATGGAACGGTCTCCGGCGGGTTCGACGATCGATGGAACCCCGCTGCCGAGGGGCGTCCGCCATCGAGTGTCGACGAGCGGGGCGACCGTGGAGAGATCAGCTACACCGTTCGACGTCACACGCCACGAACGGGGGCAAAAGCTTATACCCCTCGTTTACAACGAAAGACACGCATGGATTTCAATTTCGACCTCGGGGTAGAGGATCAGCAATCGTTCATCGACCGATCCCGACAGTTCAACGTCGGCGATCTGATGCGGAAAGCCGCTCGGATGTACGCCGACGACGTGGCGGTGAGCGAACCCGGGCGGGAGGTGACGTACGCCGAGTTCAACGAGCGGGTCAACGCACTGGCGAACTCGCTTCTGGAACGGGGCTACGAGAAGTCGGAGGCCAGGGTGGCGGTCCTCGCGGAGAATCGGGGGGAGTACATCGAACCGTACTTCGCCGCAGCGAAGGTCGGCTTCCTCGTTCCGGCGCTGAACTGGCGGCTCGAGGAGGAGGAGCTGGTTCACTGTGCCAGCCTGGTCGAACCGGACGCGCTCATCGTCTCCGAGCAGTACCGGGAGAAAGCGAGCTGGATCGAAGAGGGACTCGAGGACCCACCAGACATCATCCACCTCGACGACGACGGCGACGACGGATACGAGACGCTGATCGAGAACGGGTCGACCGACGAACCCGCCCCCGACCACGAGGTCGATCCCGAACAGGGTCTCGTCGTACTGTACACCTCGGGGACGACCGGGCTTCCGAAAGGCGTCGTCATCAGCCACCGGGCGTGGCTCGCTCGGGGGTACACCTACACCATCGACTGGAACCTCGAGCGAGGCGACGGTTGGATCGCGTGGGCTCCCCTCTTTCACATCATCTCGGCCGACGCGCTTCCGGCGGTGTTCTCGCTCGGTGGGACGTACTACCCGCCGAACGGGTTCGACACCGAACGCATCGTCGACATCCTGCTGGAGAAGGACAACGGGGGGATCGGGTGGCTGTTCCTGCTCCCGGGTGTCGTCAACCAGTTCCTCGACTACCTCGACGAGAACGACGTCGACGTGGAGGACATGCGTGAGATCCGGGAGATCGGTGCGCTCGTCGACCTCGTGGACCCGAAGAAGGTCAAGCGGGTGACCGAGAAGTTCGACATGTCGTTCACGAACTCCTACGGGGCGACCGAAGACGCGAACGTGCTCAGTGCCGGAAACAACATCCCGGTCGGTGTGCTTCCCAACGACGACGACCTCGCGAAGGTCGAGTCCTCGTACGTGGACCTGAAACTGATCGACGAGGAGTGGAACGAGGTCGAAGGGCGGGGTGAGCTCGCCGCTCGCGGTCCGACGCTCTGTAGCGGATACATCAACAACCCCGAGGCCAACGAGGAGGACTTCAACGACGGGTGGTTCCGGACCGGCGACATCTTCGTCTACAACGACGACGGAAGCTACAGCTTCGTCAACCGACGGAAGTACCTCATCAAGAGTGGCGGCGAGAACATCTATCCCGCGGAGCTCGAGAAGGTCCTCCTCCAGCACGAGGAGATCGAAGAGGCGACGGTCGTTCGAGTGTCCGACGAGAAGTGGGGGGAAGTGCCCCGAGCGATCGTCAGCACGTTCAGCCCCGACGGGGTCGACACCGACGAGCTCATGGGCATGCTGAGGGAGCAGTTGGCGAACTACAAACTCCCCCACTACCTCGAGATCATCGAGCCGGAGGACTTCCCCCGCTCCGCGACGGGCAAAGTGGTCCGAGAGGAAGTCGAGGAGTGGACGGTCGACGAGACGAACCGGGTTCGCGAGGTCTGATTCGGTCCCGATTCGACCCTCGGAACGTTTCTCGCCCACCGAATACTGCACGAAACGCGAACACCCTCGGGCGATCCAAAGCATTATACTGGAGGGTGATAATGGGTAACCCGGATCAATATGAGAAACTTGGTAGACGGTAAAGCGACCGTCGTGACAGGGGGTGCTCAGGGGATCGGGGAAGCGACCGCCCTCAGGTTCGCCGAAGAGGGTGCGGACGTCGTGGTCGCCGACGTCGACGAGGAGGGCGGTCACGGCACCGTCGACGCAATCGAGGACGCCGGCGGGAGCGCCGTCTTCGTCGAGACGGACGTGTCGGAGGCGGCGGAGGTGCAGACCATGATCACCAGGTGCGTCGAGGAGTTCGGCGGAATCGACGTCCTGTTCAACAACGCCGGCATCGATGGACCGCTGGAGAACATCGTGGAGTACGACGAGGACGGGTTCGATCGAGTGATCGACGTGAACCTCAAGGGAGTCTGGCTCGGGCTGAAATACGGCATTGAGGCGATGCTGGCGGACGGCGGCGGCAGCATCATCAGCACGTCTTCCATCGGCGGACAGGTGGCGGTGCCCGAGTACAGCGGATACGGCGCGTCGAAAGCCGGCGTGAGCCTCATCACGAAGAGTGCTGCACTCGAATTTGCGACCGAGGGAATTCGAGCGAACGCCATCGCACCCGGTCTCGTGGAGACGCCGATGGTCAACGATATCATGGAGGAGAACCCGGAGATGGAAGAGCAGTTCCGGAACATGGAACCGATGGGCGGACTCGCACAACCGAAAGAGATCGCGAACTCCGTCCTGTTCCTGGGCTCCGACCTCGCGTCCCGCGTGACGGGTCACACGCTCGCTGTCGAAGGCGGCTACCTCTCCCAGTGATCCAGCTTTGCACGTCGAGTAGTACACCACGCAGGCGGGAGCAACACGGCGACAGCCGACTCCGGTGTCTCCACGACGAAGTCGACGACGAGGTGTTCGGCGAGCACTCACTCGTGAAACAGACGGACTCTAGAAAGCGATAGAAAAAATTGAAACGGTCTCCGTCCAGGTACCCCCTGGCCGATCACTTCCAGCAGCCGTAGAACACAGCCTCATACGAAGCGTTGGGGACGCTGCTCCTCGTCGAGTGCGGATCGTGGACACGGTAGGTGTCGTAGAGATCGTCACCTCCTCGTGCATTATGCCTCGAAAAGTACTATTACAAATGTTTGGCTCATCGAACGCCAACCCTCACCCTGTCGATCGAGACTAGCGAAATTTTGACACGGGGATCGTCCCGTGCTACCGGTTGTCCACGGGGAACTCGCATCGAAGGGGCCGGCCCCCGTGAGCCGGGATCGTCGCCGAGAGCCACGCATCGCTGGAAAGTCATCTCCGGAAGCAGTTCGGGCCGGCCGATCTCGTTGCGTGGGGAGGGAAACGAGCGTGTTCGCCGGAACATTTCTCGACAAGCGGCGCTGAAGCCTTCCTGGAGCTCGAACCCGATTCCGCCCCGCTGGTGACATCGAACCCGGCACTGTCGGAGACCGTTCATACACTCCTCGCTGCTCCCTGCGTGAGCGGGCCGCTCGCCGCTAGTGGATTGTCGCCCGGAACACTAACAGCCGGCGTCATCGCAGGCGGCGTGCCGTCTCGGCCGGTAAACCCTATGCCGGGCGGGTCGTGGGTGACCATCCTCGGCCGGCGGTGCCGGCCTCGCAGTCGGTTGCGCTACGCGCAACCCGTGTCGTCGGCTTCCGTCGACTCCACCGGCAGTCGCGCGTGGCGCGACTCGTGTCACGTGCCGGGGTTCGCCGCACGGTCATCGCGTCCTCGTGGACGTGCTCGGGCGGGGACTACGGCACGCAGTCGACAGTAGAGGTGGGGGAACTAAACCTTCGCGGCTGGGATCGCGTACTCCGATTCGGCGAGCTGGACGTACCCGCCGTTCCGGTAGCCGAGCTTCGCGCGCTGGTAGCGCGCGAGCACCGAGAGGCCACCGTATCCCAGCAACGGAGTCCTGAGCGTGCTGTAGCGGCCGTCCTTGAGCATTCGGCCCACCGATCGGAACGTGCGATCCCAGTCGTCGGGCTCGAACCCGCGGACGACGTCGGCCATCGCGACGTTCCGGCGGACCTCCTCGCCGACTGCGCGCTTCCACTCGCGGTTGTACGCCCCGAGTGCGCCTGCTCCCGCGAGTGCACCGGCGATCTTTCCGGTGCGGACCGCGACGTGATCGCCGCCCTCGTGGAACGCCGAGGTCGCGCCCATCGCGCCGCCGACGATCGCGACGTTCGCGCCCACGGGGGAGTCGATCGGGCGGGTCGAGGAGATGGGGTAGGACTCGACGCCGCCGCGCTTGCCGCGATCCTCGACGAGGGGGAAGTCGTCGAGATCGTAGTCGGGGTACTCGGTTTCGAGGAGTCGCCGGACGTACTCCTTGCCGGAGGGAACGGTCGTGTCGTCGGGCCGGAGAAGACGGTACGCGTCCCGGTTAGCCACGTCGTCGAGATCGAGACCGATCGGCATCGTTAGCCCCACACGAGCCACCCGGCCCTCGTTCGGGAACACCCACGGGTAGGCGGTGTGGCCAGGCATCGATCCCCACCAGAACTTGATCAGATCGTCGTCGAACAGCTCGGACGGAAACTCTCGATACTCCTGGTAGGCGATGTGGTTCGCACGGTTCGAAGCGAGGTTTTCGAGGCGTTGCTCGGCGACGAACTCTTCGAGGACGGCCCGCGTGACCGTTCGCTGTGGCCCGTCGGCCAGGATCAGATAGTCGGCTTCGATCTCGTGGCCGTCGCGCAGCGTGAGCGTGTGGCCGTCCCGCGGGTCGATCGCGACGTCCTTGACCCCGGTGCCGACCCGGTAGCCCGCCCCGGCGGCCTCGCAGCGCTCGCGGAGCCAGTCGTCGAAGCGCGCCCGGTGGAAGGTGAATCCGAACTCGGGATACGACGCATCCATCCCGGTGTCGCGGATCGTCATGCGTTCGTTCGGTCCCGCAAAGGTCGCGCCGTCGAGGTCACGCAGGATCACCTCGTCGGGGATCGCCTCGGGAAGGTCCATCAGGTCGACCCAGTAGTCCAACATGCCGGCGGCGTCGGTCGAGTCGGGGCCAGGGCCCTCTCGGTCGGCCCGCGGGACGCCCTTCTCGAAGACGACCGCGTCAGCACCCTGCCTCGCGGCCGTCCACGCGGCCGCCGTCCCCGCCGGGCCACCGCCGACCACCGCCACGTCGATCCGCTCCATGGAGACCGGGACGCCGCGGGGAATAAAGGTCTGCCCGTTTTTCGCCCGCGGCCGACCCGTGCGAGTGGACTTATACGAGGGGGCTCCGAAGGCGGCGTATGCGCCCTGACGATCGACAGCGAGGTGGGTATCGTGACTGATTCGACCCCCGACATCGCCGTGCTCCGCCGGGGCGTCCACGGCATGCCGATGGCGGAGTACGAAGCGGCGCTGCGCGAGCGCCTGCCGGAGTACGATATCCGACGAGCTGAGACGCCCGAGGAAGAACGTGAACTCCTCGCCAGCGCGACGGTCGCCACCGGTTCGACCGTGGAGCCGTCCGTACTCGATCGCGCCGGGAATCTCCGGCTGTTCGCGTGCTCGTACGCCGGCTACGGCCACCTCCCGACCGAGGCGTTCGAGGACCACGGCGTGAGCGTGACCACCGCCTCCGGAGTCCACGCGCCGAACATCGCCGAGCACGTTCTCGGCTTCCTCCTCACGTTCTGTCGCCGTCACCACGAGGGGTGGCGACGCCAGCAACGCCGCGAGTGGCGCGCCTACCCGACCCACGAACTCGCCGGCTCGACGGTGACGGTGGTGGGCCTCGGCGCGCTCGGCGGTGGCGTCGTCGAGCGCCTCGCAGGGTTCGACGTCGATACCATCGGCATCCGTCACTCGCCCGAGAAGGGTGGCCCAACCGACGAAGTCCTCGGAACCGACGACCTCCACGACGCGCTCGCCCGCACCGACCACCTCGTGCTCGCGGTCCCGCTGACTGACGAGACCGAGGGGATGATCGGCGCGGCGGAGTTCGACACCCTCCCGCCCGATGCGTTCGTCGTGAACGTCGCACGCGGCCCCGTGATCGACACCGATGCGCTGGTGTCGGCAGTGCGCTCGAATTCGATCGGGGGCGCGGGTCTCGACGTCACCGATCCCGAACCCCTCCCGGAAGACCACCCGCTGTGGGGGTTCGAGAACGTGCTCATCACGCCGCACAACGCCGGTCACACGCCAGAGTACTACGAGCGGCTCGCGGACATCGTCGCCGAAAACCTCCGGCGGGTCGAGGAGACCGGCGAGTACGAGGGACTGCGAAATCAGGTGCTCTGAAAACCGCTCCCGATCACACGGATCGCTTTCAGATCCAGCCGTCTTCCACGAGAAGCTCGCCGTTCAGCACGCTCGCGCCGGCCGCCCCGCGAAGCGTGTTGTGTGCGAGGCAGTTGTACTGCACCCCATCGCTGGTCTCGCGGACGCCGCCCGCCGCGACGCTCATCCCCTCGCCGACCATCCGATCGAGTCGGGGCTGTGGACGGTTGGGGTCCTCGAAGACCTCGATCAGCTGATCGGGCGAGCTGTGGAGATCGAGCGAGGGGGCCTCGCGCATGGCGGCCATCGCGTCGTCGGCGGTGAGCGCTTCCTCAGTCTCGGCCCACGCGCTTTCGAGGTGGCCGTCGAGCGTCGGCACGCGGTTGCACGAGGCCGCGACGTCGACGTCGTGGAGGTCGATCGCCGCGCCGTCGAACGAGCCGAGGAGTTTGCGGGTCTCGGTCTCCATTTTCTCCTCCTCGCCGCCGATGTGCGGGAGCACGTTGTCGAGGATCTCCATCGAGCTCACGCCCGCGTAGCCCGCACCCGAGACCGCCTGCATCGTGGCGACGTGCACGGTGGAAAGACCGAACCCGTCGAGCGCCGCGAGCGTCGGCACCATCGTGATCGTCGAGCAGTTGGGGTTCTTCACGAGGGCCCCGTCCCAGCCGCGCTCGTCGCGCTGGACTTCGAGGAGGTCGAGGTGGTCGTGGTTGACCTCCGGGATCGTGAGTGGCACGTCGTCGGCCATCCTGGCGTTCGAGGAGTTCGACGAGACCACGTACCCTGCCTCGCAGAACCCGGGTTCGACTCGCTCGCCGACCGACGAGGGAAGCGACGAGAAGAGAAGGTCGACGTCGTCGGGGACGGCGTCGGGATCGGTCCGTTCTACGACGAGTTCCGCGACGTCATCCGGAATCGGCGTCTCGATCCGCCACTTTGCCGCCTCGCGGTAGGACTTGCCGGCGCTGTCGTCGCTCGCGGTCAGGGTCGCGATCTCGAAGGCGGGGTGGGGATCGAGAAGCTGGATCAGCCGCTGCCCGACGGCCCCGGTGGCCCCGAGAACGCCGACGCGTGTGGAAGACATTGCCGAGGGTAGGGAAAGCGTGGGTGAAAACCGTTCTGGTCGGCACAAACACCGCCGTTCGACCGTGTAAGAAGGCGTCGGCGTCGTCCCTGTACAGGGTTCCGATCCCGTCTCAGGCCGCCGCGTTCCCCTGTCGCTTGCGGGTGACGTAGCCCGCGATGCGGTTGCGGACGTTCTTCGAGGTGACGTTCGTGAGCGCGGTCACGCTCTCCTTGTTGTGCTCGAAGTCGGTCGAGAACGCCTCGGGATACCGTTCGAGCAGCTGTGTGCCGGTCTTCTTGATGTAGGCCGGTTTGATCGCCATGGCGGATGGTGTCGGTCGTGGGGTATAAACGACCCGCTCTCGCCCGCTCGCTCACTCGTCCGTGTCGTCCTGGCTTCCGTCCCAGGCTGTGCGGTCACGAACCAGCGCCATCGCCTCGCGCTCGCGCTCGCCGCCGCAGGTCTCGACCACGCTTTCGAAGTAGGCAAGCCGGTCGCGGAGTTCGTCGGTGTCGTAGGCGTCGACGTCGAGCCGCGAGGCCGCGACGGTAGCTTCGATCACCGCCCCGTAGCCCCGGTTGGTGGTCGGCACGCGCTCGGCTTCGACGCCCGACTCGACGGGCGTGAGTTCCCACTCCGCCCACGACGTTCCCCCTGACTCGCCCCCATCGGCCCGCTCGACCGTGACGCGCACCCACGCGTCGGCTGCGGGATGGGTAGGCGAAGAGCGTTCGAAGATCGAGAACGCGCTCTCCGCGAACACGGCCGGATCGGCGAGGAACTGGACGACGCCTTCGCCCTCCTCATGGAAGTTGCGCCTGGTCCGCGTTTTCCCCCACGTGCGAGCGGTCACGGGATCGCCGGCGTGGAGGCCGAGCGCCGCGAAGTTCCACTTCTCGTTGGGACCGAGCGTCGCCACCACCGACTCGGTCACGCCACGGAGCGCGACGGGCCACTCGACATCGCTTTCGGTCGGCTCGGTCATACGTCGAGCCCGCGTTCGAGTGCGACGAACAGTCCGGCGGCGACGAGATCGGCGGTCGTCCCCGGGTTCACGCTGCGCTCGACGAGATCGTCGGCGAGAGTCTCGGGATCGAGGTCGCCGTCCAGCGCCGCCTGTGCGTCCTCCGAAACCTCCTGTGCAGTGGGCTCGCCGTGTTTCGTGACGACGTGCGTATCGGGTTCGTCCGCAAGGAGTTCGAGGAAGACCCGTGCCGCGCGCTCCGACACCGGGCCATCGAGTGCGGCGATGCGATCGGCCGCGGCGAACGTCCGTGGGAATCCCGACACCCACTCGCGGGCGACGCCGTCGCGGTCGGCGCTCCGTTCGAACAGCTCGTACAGGGTCACTCCTCGTTCCTCGATCGCCGGCACGGCGTCGGCTCCCCGCCGGACGTCGAGGGCCTCCATGTCCGCCGGCGGGTCGTCGACCGCGACGTCGACGTGCTCGAACGCCCGGTAGAACGCGGCGGCGTCGTCGACTGTGGTGGCTTCGACGACGGCTGCGGCGCGCTCCGGCGTCAGCGCCCCGTTGCCGGACGACGATCCGTTTTCGTTGCCTGCCGCTCGGACCAGTGGCATGAGCAACAACAGCGCGCCGAACTGGGTGTTGCCGCCGCGCTGATCGGCCATGCCCTCGATCGCGCGCTCGAACGACGCTCCGACGGGATCGTCCGCTGCGGCCATTCGGAGGCCCTGGCTCGCGCCGACCGCACCGGCCATGAAGTGTTCGAACCGAAGGTCGGGGTACTCGCGTGCGCGGTCGACGTTGCCTGGCTTTGGCGTCGCGGTGACTTCGAGCAACAGCGCCAACTGAGCGTTCTCAGCCGACGTTCTCATCCGCTCGCACCCGGCTCGACTCGGTCAGTCCCGTTTTCCGGCTCTGCGAACCACTCCTCGGTCGCCCGCCGAACGCGTTTCAGCACCGTCGGCCGGTCGCTCGGCCGCCCCACGCTCACGGCGTCGGCCCCGTGATCGAGGTACTCGCGGGCTGTCGCGGCGTCGCGGACGCCGTTGTTGGCGATCACGAACGCGTCGGTCGCGCTCGCGACGTCGGCGATCACCGGTTCGGAGTCCATCGCGTCGACGTGGATCACGTCGGCCCCGGCGGCGTCGATCCAGCGGGCCGTATCGGGCAGCGAGACGCCTGGCACCTCGGCACGGATCTTCACGCTCACCGTCGCGCCCGTCTCGGCGGCAGTCTCGACGTACTCGCACAGCCGATGGGCATCTCGAAGGAGGGTCTCGCCACAGCCGACCGCGCACAGCTCGTCCTGGCGGCAGTGGGCGTTGATCTCGCAGAGCGCATCGTGGTCGGCACAGACTCCCGCGACATCGCGGATCGGCGCGCGCGACGCGCTCCGGACGTTGATCCCCGCGCGGAGCGGCGCGTCGTCGAGGGAAGCGAGTTGGGAATCGACGAACGCGATCGGGTCGTCGGGGAGGAACTCGGTGCGATCGCGGGCGACGAGCTGACGCGCCGCCCGCCGGGAGGGTTCGTCGAGCGCGACACCACCGAGGAATGCCGCACCGACGTGGTCTTCGACCGCCCGCGCCCACGCCGCGTCGGACTCGCCGCTGAGGCTCGCGAGTGCGAGTCGCGGTTCGAACATCAGGCCGCCTCCCGTCCGAGTTCGAGAGCTTCCTCGACAGCGCGTGCGACGCGGGTCGAGTCCTCGGTGTCGTCGATCGTGATGTCGGTCGTTACGGTCGGCCGACCGAGATTCGTGGAATCGGCGTCGTCGATCACGAACGCGTCGGCGAACGGGTAGGACTCGGCGACGCCGGCGGTGCTCGGCTTGACGCCGACGGCGTCCATCAGCTTCGCTGCCGGTCCCGAGAAGAGCTCCTCGCCGACGAACGGCGAGACCGCAACCACGGTGGTTTCGGCGAGTGCGTCGGGCACGCCGTCGAGCGCAAGCAACGGTCCGAGGCTCGTCACGGGGTTCGAGGGGCCGATCACCACCGGTTCGGCGAGCGCGTCGCGCACCGCGGCCGTCGGGGCTGCACCGCCGTTCCGGCTGCCGTGTTTCTCTCCGTCCGCCCCACGAAACTCGACGTCCTCGATCGTCGGTTCGCCGCCGTGGGCGACCCAGAACTCTTGGAAGTGCATCGTCCCCTCGGGAGTGTGGATGATCGTCGCCACCGGGTCGTCGCTCATCGGCAGCAGCGAGACGTCGAGTGAGAACGCGTCGGCGAGCCGTTCGGTTGTTTCGGTGAGCGTGTGACCTTCATCGAGCAGGCTCGTCCGGAGGAGGTGCATGGCTCTGTCACGATCGCCGATGGTCATGAACTCACCCACGCCCGAAAAGCGTCGCCAGCGCGCGAGATCGCGTCCTTCGGTCTGGCGCTCGTCGGAGAGATAGCGCGGGCCGGTGTCGAACCCTGCTTTCTCGGAGAGTTCGCGGAGCTCGTCGTGAGTTTCCGTACTGTCGCCGTCGATCCCCCACCACCGCTCGCGATCGAGGACGCCGCCGCGCTCGAACAGGACGGTATCGAGGTCGGGACAGACGAGATGGCCGGCGATCTCGACATCGTCGCCGGTGTTGCAGACGACCGTGGTATCGGCGGGATCGAAGACCGACTCGGCTCCGGGGAGCAGTTTCGGTGTCCCTGTGCCCCCGGAGAGAAACGTCACCATAGCTCGGCGTGAGCCGTGAGTGGAGTAAACGCTTGTGCTCGCCTCATCGTATGCGCATCGTATGCGGTGGTCGGGAAGCGAGTCAGGGTCGTGATTCGCTACGCCGGCCGTTCGTAGTCGGGGTCGAACATCCGCGCGGACAACGGTGCCGGGTCACCCTCGGTGAGGTTGTACTCGGCGAAGTCGTCGACGCCGGCCTCGCGGAGGATTGCCTCGTCGTAGACCGCGTTGCCGGTGTATTCGGTGCCGCGATCGAGGAGTTCGAGCACCGTGTCCGCGACGATGGCGGGCGAGCGCCAGTCGTCCTCGGTGCCCATGCCGAAATAGCGCGTCGCGCGGGTGTCGATCGCGGTCACCGGCCAGAACGCGTTGGCCGCGATCCCGTCGCCTTCGAGCTCGCCGGCGAGCGAGAGCGTGACGAACGTCATCCCCAGCTTCGACCACGCGTAGGCGGCCTTCCCCGACCCGCGATCCATCGTCACCGGCGGCGCGTTCGTCAGAATCTGTCCACCACCGATCTCGCGCAGGTGCGGGACGAACGCGCGGGAAGTGAGGTACGTCCCACGGACGTTGACCGCGGTCATGAGATCGAAGCGGTTCGCGGGCATCGACTCGACGCTCGCGAGTTCGATCGCGCTGGCGTTGTTGACGACGATGTCGACCTCGCCGAAGACATCGATCGCCTCCGCGGCGGCCGCGGCGACTGCCTCGGCGTCGCGGAGGTCGAGCTGGATGGCGTGACTATCGACGCCGCGCGCCTCGCATTCGGCGGCAGTTTCGTGGATCGTTCCGTCGAGATCGGCGTCGTCATCGTCGACGGTCTTTCCGGTCGAGACGACGTTGCAACCACGATCGGCGAGCGAGAGCGCGATCGCCTTGCCGATCCCGCGCGTCGTCCCGGTGATGAACGCCGTGCGACCGTCGAGATCCGGGGCAGCCACGTCGGACATACTTCCGTGCAGTGCGGCCCGGACATAAGGCTGTGTGAGGGGCAGAGATGTCGGGCCGAACCCAGCGACGATAGCGAACGAACCACCGGATGGCTTCCACGAGCAGCAACAGGGCCAGCGTCCGGGGTCTCGATGGGTATAAATCGCCACGTCGACTACCGTGACGTCCCAGCGTCCAAACCATGAACCCGAAACTCCCGCAACGACACACGACGGGGCGAGAAGCGGCGTCCGTGCCAGCGGGGTGGCAGTGAGATGCCCTGGGGCGTCCACACGGAGTTCACCGAGGAGGAAGGCCCGGAGGTCGAAATCGACGAGGAGCAAGAGGAAGTCGAGCGCGGCGAGGACGGCACCGAGACCACCGAGGCGTTCGACATCGCCGAGGCGATCGCGAACATCGACTGAGCGAACGCACCGTGACCGACACGGCAGCAACGGGTTGGGCACGCAACTTTTTCACCAGACACGCCGAAACCCCTCCCAATGAAGACGATCAAGGACAGCGTCCACGATCACATCGAGGTCGCGGGCGTCGCGCGGGAGCTCCTCGACACTCCAACTGTCCAGCGCCTCCGCCACGTCCGTCAGCTTGGCACTGTCGATCTCGTCTACCCTTCCGCCAACCACACCCGCTTCGAGCATAGTTTGGGAGTGTACCACCTCGCCGACCGCGCCCTCTCCCATCTCGGGATCGAGGGTCGCCAGGCCGAGCGCGTCCGGGCGGCCGCGCTGCTCCACGACGTCGGCCACGGCCCCTACAGCCACAATTTGGAGGCGCTCGTCCACCGCCGCACCGGGAAGTTCCACGACGACGTCGACGAACTCCTCTCGACCGGGGAGGTCGCCACGATCCTCGAAGCCCACGACCTCGATCCCGACCGGATCGCGGGCCTCGTCGCGGGCGAGGGCCGGCTCGGACAGTTGGTGTCGGGCGAACTCGACGTCGATCGGATGGACTACCTGATACGGGACGCTCACCACACCGGTGTTCCCTACGGCACTGTGGACCACGGCCGGCTCGTCCGCGAGCTCCGGTTCGTCGACGGCGAGCTCGCGCTCGCGGAGGGCAACGTCCAGACCGCGGAATCGCTGCTGCTCGCGCGGGCGCTGATGAACCCGACAGTGTACAGCCATCCCGTCGCCAGAATCGGCAAGGCGATGCTCCGGCGAGCGACCGAACGACTGCTCGACGGCAACGTGACCGATGGGAGCGGCGAGAACGGGGTCGGTGGCGACTCGATCGACGCCGAGGCACTCCGCCGGATGGACGACCACGACCTCCTCGTGGCGCTCCGGAGCCACGACCGGACCGCGGCGGACGCCGCACGACTCGGCCGGCGCGACCTCTACAAGCGCGCGGTCTGGGCCGAACTCCGCGATACGCCCGACGAGATCGTGGACGCCGATCACGCCACCGTCCGCGAGCACGAGCGCGAGATCGCCGACAGCGCCGGGGTCGATTCGGGCGACGTGATCCTCGACGTGCCCGCACGCCCGAGCATGACCGAGTCCTCCTCGCGCGTCGTGGTGGGTGGCGAGATCCGACCGCTCGGCCGCCAGTCGACGCTGGTCGAGGCGCTCAACACTACGCAGCGCGACCAGTGGCGGCTCGGCGTGTACGCGCCCGCTGACATCACCGAGCAGGTGGGGACGGCGGCCGTTTCGGTACTCGGCCTCGACATCGACGGCACGCTGGTCTCGGACGTGAGGCCGGGAATCCACGCGACGCTCGACGAGTTTTCGAGCGAGTGACGACAGAAAACGGGTTTTCGACTGAGTGCAGGCAACTCACTGGAGAACCCAGTGAGGACAACCGCTTCGTCGGCGGCGAATCCCGATACAAATGAGAGACCGCAGTCCACGCCCTCCCCAGCCGATTCGCTCCGCTCACTCCGTTCGCTTCGCTCATCCCTCGCGCGAGTCGCACGCTTCGCGTGCTCCCGCGCGCCACCGCTGGTGGTGGATGGATTCGTGGCCGACAGTGTGATTCAAGACTCCCGACGACCGAGCGCGACCATGAACATCGAGGGCACGATTCTCCGCGGGCGGGAACTCGAACCGATCGAGGGCCGGGTCGTGATCGAGGACGGCGAAATCACGGCTGTCGAGGAGGCCACGGTCGATTCCGCGAACATCGTCCTGCCGGCGTTCGTCAACGCCCACACCCACATCGGCGACTCGATCGCGAAAGAGGCCGGCGGCGGTCTCTCGCTCGACGAGCTCGTCGCGCCGCCCGACGGGCTGAAACACCAGTTGCTCCGGGATGCGAGCCGGGAGGAACTCGTCGCGGCCATGCGCCGGACGATCGCGTTCATGCGCGAGACCGGGACGGGCGCGTTCTGCGAGTTCCGCGAGGGCGACGTGGAGGGGGTGCGCGCGGTCGAGGAGGCACTCGCCGACGCCGATCTCGACGCGACGGTGCTCGGCCGCGGCTCGATCGCCGCGATGGAAGCGAGCGACGGCTACGGCGCGAGCGGCGCGCGCGACGACGAGTTCGCCCGCGAACGCGAGGCCACCCGCGAGGCGGACAAGCTGTTCGGAATCCACGCCGGCGAGCGCGATCCCCACGACATCGACCCCGCGCTCGACCTCGATCCCGATTTCCTGGTCCACATGGTCCACGCCGAACCCGACCACCTCGATCGTGTCGAACGCGAGGAATATCCAATAGTGATCTGCCCGCGCTCGAACCTCGTGACAGGAGTCGGCGTTCCGCCGGTCGACGCGCTCGCCGACCACACGACGGTCGCGCTCGGGACCGACAACGCGATGCTCGACAGCCCCTCGATGTTCCGCGAGATGGAGTTCACCGCAAAGCTCACAGGATCGTCGGCTCGCGAGGTGCTCCGGATGGCGACGGTCAACGGGGCCGAGATCCTGAATCTCGACTGTGGGATTATCGAACCGGGCCGCGCGGCGCGCGTGCTCGTGCTCGACGGCGACTCGAACAACCTCCACGGCGCGCGCGATCCTGTCCGCGCGGTCGTCCGTCGGGCGGGGGTCGGCGACGTCGAGCGCGTGGTGTTGCCGGAATCGAGGACGGCGGAACGTTGATTCCGGCGTGAACAGTTAACACGACTGGGGTCGAAGTCGACACAGACGTCATGTACGATCGCATTCTCGTGCCGACCGACGGCTCTCCCGGAGCGGATCGCGTGGCCGATCACGCCGCCGAACTCGCGGCGATCCACGACGCCGAACTCCACGCGATCTACGTGGTCAACACCGCGGGCTACGCCGGGCTGCCGGCCGACACCGCGATCGAGGGCCTCGGGACGATGCTGCACGATCAGGGCAAGGCGGCGCTCGATCGGGCCGCCGAACGCGTCGGAGACGTCCCGTTCGAGCGCGTGCTCGTCGACGGCACGCCGAGTGCGGAGATCGTCGAGTACGCGGAAGGCGAGGAGTGTGACCTGATCGTGATGGGGACCCACGGCCGCGGCGGCATCGACCGTCTCCTCCTCGGAAGCGTCGCCGAGCGGGTCGTCCGCACCTCGTCGGTGCCCGTGCTCACGGTGCGAGTCGATGGAGAGCAAACGGACGAGTCCTCGACGGACGGGATGACCGACGAACCGGCGAGCGGATCGTAGACGGCGGTTTTCACGCCGGTCGGAGGTGCTCGCAGTCGCCGGCGTGAACACGGATCCGTCCGTCGTCGGTCTCGACGACCAGGCTGCCGGGGAACTCGACGTCGACGGCCTCGCCCACGATCTCGTCGGTCGGCGTCTCGACCCGTACTCGCTGCCCGATCGTGAGCGCGTGCTCGCGCCACGCCCCGATGACTCGCTCGGGGTCATTTCGGAGAGCATCGAACCGTTCGAGGAGGCGCTGGACGAACCGCCGGCGGTCCACGCTCCCGGTGTGGGCGAGCAGGCCGGTCGCGCCCGTGGGGAGCCCGTCATCGCTGACGTTGATCCCGATGCCGATGACAACCCACGAGACACGGTCGGCCTCGCCCTCCATCTCGGTGAGGATCCCCGCGAGCTTGCGGTCCCCGTTCTCGTCGCCAGACTCGCCGGGAACGAGAAGATCGTTCGGCCACTTGATCCGGGCGTCGACGCCAGCCTCGCGGGCCGTCTCGGTCGCCGCGACCGCCGCCGCGAGCGTCAGGATCGGGGCGTGGGCCGGCGGCAGGTCGGGCCGGCAGAGCACGCTGAGCCAGATCCCTCCCGGTGGTGAGACCCAGCCCCGATCGAGTCGCCCCCGACCGCCGGTCTGCTCGTCGGCGACCACCGCGATGTCGGTCGCACCCTCGGCGGCGAGTTCGCGTGCGCGAGCATTCGTGCTCGGGAGCCCCTCGTGGTACTCGATTTCGAAGGGTGCGTCGAGACCGAACGCGATCGCCTCGCCGCCGTATGCGGGGACGCTATCGAGTCGGTAGCCCGCATCATCGCTCTCGATCCCGAAGCCGGCCTCGCGGAGCGCCTCGACGTGTTTCCAGACCGCCGCGCGCGAGACACCCAACTGTTCGGCGAGGTCGGGGCCCGAAACTGGCCCGTCGGCGATGGCGTCGAGAACTTCGCGGCGCGTCTCCTGCATACCGGCAGTTACGATCACCGAGGCATAAATCGATATGTGATGTGACGCTCAGTACCGGACAACCCCTTCGAAACGCACGTTCTCCTCCTCGGCAGAAGAACTATCTATTGGCGAGAATGTCTATCGGTAGTGTCTCTATCGCTGCCACTGGCGAGAGCGATCGGAATACTCGCGTTCGTGCTGGTCGTGCTCGTTTTCGTCGTTTTCACCCTGTCCATGTGGCGGTATCTGGAGAACGCGGACTGGGGACGGCTCGATTTTCTGCGCAACACTCTACCGGCTCGTTTACTGACGGGCATCGTGATTGCGTTCGTGTTCTGGCTTTTCGTCAGCGTTCTGTTCGGGACAGTCAGTCCGTGGCTTCTCTCCCCCTTCTCTTGACTGACGGAAACTCTGCTGTTCGGCTCCGTGCGTTCGTCCTCGTCACGGCTGTCGCAGTCGGTGACGAGTGATCTGCATTGCAGTACCGACCTGCATCGTGCTACCAGTCCTTCTGTAAGCGCGCTCGCAACGTCACCCCAATGGACCATATCCACAAAAAGTTGATAATCGACACAACAAGCATTCCGGTAATGATACTGCTACAACATCCGACGGTGCCACGAGGCCCATCCGATTCGCTGCTCTTCGTGTTCGTCCTGCTCGTCGTCGGACTGTTCCTGTGGAGAGTCTACCGCTAATCCGGATTCAGGTCGGCCATGCGACACCGTTGACGGCGAATCGAGCTGTCCGCTCGCCCTGCACTGGTGGTGGCGGCAGCCGCGGAGTGATGCGGAGGCTGCGGCGGTCGCGGTGCCGGCCTGGTGGATGAAGGGCGAGCGACCAACGGGAGCGAGGGCTTCGGCGGTGCGGTCGCGGTTGCGGTCAGCGCCAGTAGTTCTACCGCGAACGAGCCGTAGGCGAGTGAGCGGGTGTTTTTAGTCCAGGTTTTTGCGAACCCCCTTGCGAGCGAAGCGAGCAACGGGGGTGAAGTAAAAAAGTGGGTTCTAGTTGAGAACGACGAGCACGTCGCCCATGTCGACCGACTCGCCCTCGCTGGCGGCGACCTCGGCGACGGTGCCACCCTGGGAGGCGACCACGTCGTTTTCCATCTTCATCGCTTCGAGCACGCAGAGCACGTCGCCCGCCGCAACCTCGTCGCCGGCCTCGACGTTCACGTTCAGAATCGTGCCCTGCATCTCGGCGGTGACCTGCTCGCCCTCGGCGGTGCTCGCGCTCCCGCCGCCGTCGCCGTCGTCGCTCGGCTCGGCCGCATCGAGCTGTTGGGTGCCGCTCGCGCTCCCGCCACCCGAACCGCCGGCCCCGATCGGCGGCGCGCCGCGCTCTTCGAGGTCGACCTCGAAGCGCTTGCCGTTGACCTCGACCACGAACTCGCGCTTGGTGACTTCCTCGTCGTCCGCGTCCGCGGACGAGTCCTCCGGCCCCCATCTCTCCTGGGCGGCGTCGATCCGCTCGGGGTCGAGCTCCTCGTCGAGGTAGTTCGTGGTGTGCTCGCCCGCGACGAACGCCTCGTCGTCGAGCATCAGCCGGTGGAACGGGATCACCGTCGTGAGCCCCTCGATCTCGAACTCGGCGAGCGCGCGCCGGCTCCGCGCGAGACACTCCTCGCGGTCCGTGCCCCACACGATCAGCTTCGCGATCATCGAGTCGTAGTCGCCGCCGATCGCGTCGCCCTGACGGAGCGCGTCGTCGATCCGGATCCCGATGCCGCCTGGCGGGTCGTACGTCGCGAGCGTGCCGGTCGCGGGCGCGAACTCGTTGGCGGCGTTCTCGGCGTTGATCCGGAACTCCATCGCGTGGCCGTCGAGTTCGACGTCGTCCTGGGCGAAGGGGAGCTCCTCGTCGGCGGCCACCCGGATCTGCTGTTTCACGATGTCGATCCCCGTCAACTCCTCGGAGACGGTGTGTTCGACCTGGATCCGGGTGTTGACTTCGAGGAAGTAGAAATCGGCGTCCGCGCCGAGCAGCCCGTCCTCGTTGCGGCCGTTGTCTTCGACGAGGAACTCGAACGTGCCGGCGTTGTAGTAGTCGGCAGCATCGGCTCCGCGGCGGGCAGCCTCTTGGATCTGCTCGCGAAGCTCGTCGGTGAGGGCGGGACTCGGGCCTTCCTCGATGACCTTCTGTTGGCGGCGCTGGAGCGAGCAGTCGCGCTCGCCGATATGGCGAACGTTGTCGTGGTGGTCGGCGATGATCTGGACTTCGATGTGCCGGGGGGATTCGAGGAACTTCTCGACGAACACCGAGGCGTTGTCGAAGTACGCCTCGCCCTCGCGCTGGGCGCTCTCGAACTGTTCTGCGACCTCGCTCTCGTCTTCGACGACCTTCAGCCCGCGTCCGCCACCGCCGCCCTCGGCCTTGATCGCGACGGGGTAGCCCGCCTCGTCGGCGAACTCCCGGATCTCGTCGGCGGACTCGACGGGATCCTCGGTCCCGGGGACGATCGGGACGTCGGCGGCGTCCATCGCCTTGCGCGCGCTGGTCTTCTCGCCGAGTTGTTCCATCGACTCGCTGGAGGGGCCGACCCACGTCATCTCGCTGTCCTCGACTCGGGCGGCGAAGTCGGCGTTCTCGGCGAGGAACCCGTATCCCGGGTGGACCGCGTCCGCACCGGCGCGTTCGCCGGCATCGACGATCGCCTCACCGTCGAGATACGAGTCGGCGGCGCGCGCCGGCCCGACGTTGTAGGCTTCGTCGGCGTACCGGACGTGTCCCGCGTCCGAGTCGGCCTCGGAGTAGACCGCCACGGTGTCGACGCCGAGTTCCCCACACGCGCGCATTACCCGGACAGCGATCTCCCCTCGATTGGCGACGAGAACCTTCTCGAACATTCCTGGGGGTGGCTACTGGGAGTCGGGTCATAAACCATGCGGAGCGTCCCAGCCAGTCGGTTCAACGAAAGAGCTTTGTTGGACGGCGGTGAGGTCGAATTCGTGACACCGACTCCACCCGGTGTCGACGCTCGCGGCAATGGACTGCAGTCCTAACTTTTCGTCGGGTGGAGCCTCGCACGGGTCGTGCCGGTCGGGGTGAAACCCGACGCACTGTCCCTGTTCGTCCGACGACCGACACGCGATTCGATACGGATGCACACTCGACCACGAGACACCGACCGCGACCGACCCCGAACGGAGCACCGCCGATGAGCGACATGGACCCGGAGAGCTTCTACGACGAGCTCGCCGAGGGCGAGTGGGAGCGTCTCGACCGCGATCCCGTGACCCGCATGGAGTTCGCGAGCACGACGGCGTACCTGGCCCGCGACCTGCCCGACCCGGGTCGCGATCGATCAGGCACGGATGATCCCGCCAGCAGCCACGTGCTCGACGCGGGCGGTGCGGCGGGCCGGTACGCCGTCTGGCTCGCCGAGCGCGGCCACGACGTGACGCTCGTGGATCTCTCCGCCACGCAGGTCGAACTCGCTCGCGAGAACGCCGCCGAACGTGGTCTCGCCGACCGCGTTGCGGCCGAACGGGGCGACGTGCGCGCTCTCCCGTTCGCCGACGACACCTTCGATGCGGTGTGCTGTCTCGGCGGCCCGTTGAGCCACGTCGTCGACGCCGACGAGCGTGCGGGCGCGATGGCCGAGCTCCGACGGGTCGCCCGCACCGGCGCACCCGTTTTCGTCTCGGTCATCGGCCGTCTCGCCGTGCTCCGGGACATCATCAAGTTCAACCTCGACGGGAGTCACGGGTTGCTCGGCCCCATCGCGGAATCCGGCGATTACACCGCCGACCTCGTCACCGAGCACGGTGACGGCGAGGGATGGGCCGAGTGTCACTTCTTCCGCGCCGCCGAGTTCGAGGCCGAACTGGAACGGGCAGGCTTCAAGGTCGAGCAGTTGGTCGGCCTCGAAGGCGTCGCCACCCGGATGAAACACGAACTTTCGGGGACCGATGAGGAGGTGATCGAGGACGTTCGTGACGTCGTGCGGACGCTTCGAGAGGACCCGGTCGTCGCGGACGTGTCGGAGCACATCCTCGCGGTCTGTCGGAACTGACCGAGATACAGCCGATCAGCGCGATCGACGGGACACGACTACCCGTCGTCGTGTCCCATGAGACGGTGTGCAGCGACACCCGCGAGTCCCGCGAGACCGGCGAGCACGCCGAAGCCAGGACCCGACGATCCGCTCGTCCCGGCGGTCGCTTCCGCGGTGTTCGCGCCGGCCTCCGTCGTACTCGTTCGGTCGGTTCCCGGATCGCTCGTCTCGCTGCTCGTCGCGTCCGTCGCGGTCGCGTCCGTCGTGGTCGTCGCGGCGGTGGCTCGCGTCGGTGCTTCGGTGCCCATTGCGCTGCGCTCCGCACTCGTGTTCTCGACGCTCGTCGTGGCTGTCGTGGTTCCGGGGGTCGCGTTCGCGGTGCTCGCGCTGGAACTCGTGTTCGCACCCGTGGCTTCGGAGGGCGTGTTTGTCGTGTTCGTGGTTGTGGTCGCGGCCTGCGTGGATGCCGCTGGCTGGCGGATACGATGGACCGCACCGTTCTCGTTCTCGGCACCTGGGTCGTCGGTCGTGAGCACGTAGAGGTCGCCAGCGTCGTCCCGCCCGAACGCGAGGACGAACCCACCGAGCAGACCGCTCTCGGTGTTCTCGACCGCGAGTTCCTCGAGCTCCCAGAGTCCGTCGTCGGTCGGTGTGGCGGCGAACAGCGAACCGGTCGGTTCCTCGGTCTCCACTGGTTTCCGATAGTCGCCGAAGACGTACTTCCCCTCGAGAGACGGGATCGCGTCGTTCTCGTAGACGTAGCCGCCGATGATCGCCGAACCCACGCCCCGTCCCTCGTGGCTGTGCGGGTACTCGATGACCGGATCGATCAGCGGTTCGCCGCCACGGACATCGGGTGGGGTCCGTTCGGGACACTCCTCGGGCGGGGTCTTGCTGCCGTCCGGACCCGGTTCGAAGCAGTGGGTTCCCTCGCGGACGTTCCAGCCGTAGTTCCCGCCGCTTTCGACGATGCTGACCTCCTCGAACCCCTTCTGGCCGACGTCGGCGACGAACAGCCTCCCGTTCGAAAATCCCATTCGCCACGGGTTGCGAAAGCCCCACGCGAACTGCTCGTCGAAGCCATCCGCGCCCACGAGCGGGTTGTCGTCGGGGATCCCGTAGGGTCTGTCCTCCCCTTCGCCGTCGACGTCGATCCGGAGGATCGATCCGAGGAGGTTCTCGTCGACGTCCTGCCCGTTGCCGGCCACGTCAGGTCCGCTACCGCCGTCGAAGCGCTCGTACCAGTCCGCGACGTGGCCGATCCCTCGGTCGTGGCCACCGCCACCGTCGCCCATTCCCACGTAGAGGTAGCCGTCGGGACCGAACGTGATCGCGCCGGAGTTGTGGGTGTCGTACGGCGACGGGATCTCGAGAAGCGTCCGCTCGGAGTCGGGGATGCCCCGCTCCAACTCCTCATTCGCTCGAAAGGCCGAGAGCACCTCGGTGTGATCGAAGTTCTCGGGGGTGTCTTCGCGTCGTGGCGCGCTGTAGCGCAGGTAGAACCGGCGGTTCTCGTCGAAGTCGGGATGAAAGGCGAGGCCCAGCAGCCCCATCTCGCCGGTGATCTCGGCCAGCCGGTCGCTCACGTCGATGAACGGCTCCTCGCGGAGGCCGTCGGGTTCGTTGACGTACACCTGACCGGCTCGATCGACGACGAACTGTCGATCCCGCTGCTCCGAGGCAATCTCGAAATCGAGCGGCGCAGCGAGGTCGCCGTCGGCGACCGTCTCGACGCGCACCGTCGCCCCCGTCGGGATGAACGACTCGGAATCGTCGTCCTCGGTCGTCGTCTGAGTTCTCTCGCCCGATCCGCTGCCGAAGCTGATCGAGCCCTGCATCGAAGTGATGTGTGGCTCGCAGACGTACTCGGCCATCTCCTCGCGTGCGGTGAACTCGAGGGATTGGGTTTCGCCCTCCTCGCTCATCACCTCGGTGCGTTCGAGCACGTTCTCCTCGGAATCGAGCAGCGCGACGTTGTGGCCCACTCCATCCAGATTCTCCCAGACCACGCGGTAGTCGGTTCCCGGTTCGAGGTCCAGCGTGGGGTTGGTTTCGCCCGCAATCGACTCGGGCGCACGGCCCTGCCAGCCGGCGACCTCGCCGCCGAGCCGGATGACCTCGGGTTCGGATTGGGCCTCGGCACCGGCGAGTCCGCCGACGCCAGCAAGCGTGCCGACCGCGGTGAGCGAGAGGAATCGACGGCGCGACGAAGTGGCGGCCGACCGATCCGGCGATGTCATCGATCGGCAAACGGATGACGGTCGGCACACTCAAGCCGTGAGGAACCGCATCGCCTGGTCGGAGTTCGTGACGAGTGCAGATGCGATTCGTTCGACCGTTCGGTGTGGCGATGACACATTTGATGCCGGTTCGTTGTGTTCCCTCAAAGAAACCTCGGTTCCGGCCGTAGTGACAGCAGCGGCAGGCGCTCCCCGTCACCGCTCGACCGCGTGCGACCGCACTACAGCCGATCGGTCCGTCCGGCGGCGGCCCACGGATCGGTCGGCGCGTCGAGCGGAACGCGCACGTCGCGGTGCTGCAACTGCGAGACGCGCCCCGCGAACCGCCACCGGCCCCCCTCCCACGAGGGCTCATCGTCCGTCGTTGCCTCGGCGGCCGCGGCGGCCTCGTCGCGGAGATGTGCCCCGAGCGCCGCGGCGATCGCGGCGGCCTCGCCCGAATCGGCGTCGTCGGGGATCGCGGCCGCGAGTTCCGTCATCCGCTCCCGTCCGTCAGCGGGCGAATCGGACGCCGTCACAGCGGGATGTTCCCGTGTTTCCGGTCGGGGCCGGATTTGCGCTTGTTCGACAGCATTTCGAGGTCGTCGATCAGCACCGGACGGGTGGTGTGCGGTTCGATCACGTCGTCGACGAACCCGCGTTCGGCCGCCGTGTAGGGGTTCGCGAAGGTGTCACGGTACTCGTCGATCAGCTCCTCGCGGCGGGCCTCGGTGTCGTCGGCCGCGTCGAGTTCGTCGTCGTAGAGCACGTTGACCGCGCCCTGGGGACCCATCACGGCGATCTCCGCGGTGGGCCACGCGTAGTTCACGTCGGCGTCGATGTGTTTCGACGCCATCACGTCGTACGCGCCGCCGTAGGCCTTCCTGGTGATCACAGTGAGGAGGGGGACCGTGGCCTCGGAGTAGGCGTAGAGGAGCTTCGCGCCGTGTTTGATGATCCCGCCTTTCTCCTGGTCGGTGCCGGGCATGAAGCCGGGCACGTCGACGAAGGTCACGAGCGGGATGTTGAACGCGTCGCAAAAGCGGACGAACCGCGAACCCTTGAGCGAGGCGTCGATGTCGAGCGTGCCGGCGTTCACGCGGGGCTGGTTCGCGACCACGCCGACCGGCCGGCCGTCGAGCCGCGCGAACGCGGTCACGAGGTTTCTGGCATAGGAATCCGCGACCGAGAAGAACGACCCCTCGTCGACGATCCGCTCGATGACCGCCGTGATGTCGTAGGGTTTCCGGGGCGCGTCGGGAACGAGGTCTTTGAGTTCGTCGTCCTGGCGGTCGGGATCGTCCCACGGGTCGACGCGCGGCGGGTCCTCGACGTTGTTCTGCGGGAGATACGAGAGCAGCCGTCGGATGTCGTCGAGCGCCTGCTTCTCGTCGGCCTCGGAGAAGTGGGCGACGCCGCTCTCGCCGGTATGAGTCGACGCGCCACCGAGCTCCTCGAAGGAGACCTCCTCCCCGGTGACGGTCTCGATCACGTCCGGGCCGGTGATGAACATGTGAGAGGTCTCCTCGACCATGAAGATGAAGTCCGTGATCGCGGGCGAGTAGACCGCACCGCCAGCGCAGGGCCCCATGATCGCCGAGATCTGGGGCACCACTCCCGAAGCCTGCTGGTTGCGATGGAACACCTCGGCGTAGCCGGCCAGGGAGTCGATCCCCTCCTGGATGCGTGCGCCCGCCGAATCGTTGAGGCCGATGATCGGTGCGCCGACCTCCATCGCCTCGTCCATCACCTTGCAGACCTTCTGAGCGAACACTTCGCCGAGCGAGCCGCCGAAGACGGTGAAATCGTGGGCAAACACGAACACCGTCCGGCCGTCGACATCGCCGTAGCCCGTCACGACGCCGTCACCCGGAATCTGGCGCTCGTCCATATCGAAGTTGGTCGAACGATGTGTTCGAAGCTGATCGAACTCGTGGAAGGTGTCGTCGTCGAGGAAGTAGTCGATCCGCTCGCGCGCGGTCATCTTGCCCTTCTCGTGTTGGGATTCGATGCGCTCCTCGCCACCACCGAGTTCGGCGGCGCGCTTTCGTGCTCGAAGCTCCTCGATGGGATCCTCGTAATCGTCCGTCATGGTTTCGTGCCCTCGGCACCGTGCATACGGGCCGGTAGCAGGGCTCCGGAAAAGGGATTCCGGTGGAGGATGCGGGGCGGTCGCAGCCTCGACCGATTTATCGGAGCGGTCCAGGGACGATGTAGTAGCCCGTCTCGGGCGTGGCGAACAGGTCCCAGAGGTTGAGCGCGACGACGATCACGACCACGGCGAGAACCACCGTCCGGAGCCACCAGAGCCAGATCGGCGCGAGCGAGCCGCTCGTCGATCCCGTCCGGAGCTCGTCGATCGCGTCGCGGCCGAGCACCCAGCCGACGAACACCACCACGAGCAACACGGCGAGCGGGAGGAGGAGGGTGACGCCGATCCCGTCGAACCAGTTGAGCCACGCGGTGTCGTACGCCGAGGGAATCCCGAGCGCGAAGATGATCCCGCCGAGTCCCGCCGCGGTCGGGAGCCGCGAGAACCCGTAGTTGTCGACGAGATAGGCGACGACCGCTTCGAGCAGGCTGATCGCCGAGGACAGCGCCGCGATCAGAATGACGCCGAAGAAGACGACGCCGACCGCCTGACCCACCAGTCCGCCGCCGGGAAGTTCGGAGAGCGCGGTCGGGATGGCGACGAACACCGCGCCGGGACCGCCTGCGCCGGCCTCGATTCCCTGGGCGAACAGCAGCGGGAGCACCACGAGCCCGGCGAGCACGCCGATGGCGGTGTTCGAAATCGCGATCGAGAACCCGTCGACCGGGAGACTGTCGTCCTCGCCGAGATAGGAGGCGTAGGTGATCATCACGCTGAACCCGAGCGAGAGGCTAAAGAGCGCCTGGCCGAACGCGTCGGGGAGTACGTCCCTGAAGTTCGAGATGACGACGTCGAAGTCGGGATTGAGGAAAAAGGCGTAGCCCTCACTTGCACCGGGCAGCGTCGCCGCGAAGGCCGCGAGCCCGACGAGCATCACGACGACCGCGGGGACCATCACCTTCGTCGCGAGCTCGATCCCGTCCTCGATCCCGAGCGCGACGATCCCGATCGTGATGAGCATGAAGACCGCGTGGGTGCCGACCGACGACAGGCCCACGGAGATCGCCCCGAAATACCCCTCGGGCGCGGCGAGCGCGTTGCCGGTGACGCTACCGCCGATGTATCGGATCACCCAGCCGCCGATCACGCTGTAGTACGAGAGGGTCCAAAAGGCCGCGATCACGCCGACCGCGCCGACGAACCACCAGCCCGGCCGGCCGAGCTTCCGGAAGGCCCCGATCGCGCTGGTGTTCGCCCGCCGGCCGATCACGAACTCCGCGAGGATCGCCGGCAGCCCGATCACCAACACCGCGAGGAGGTAGACGACCAGAAAGGCCGCCCCGCCGTTTTCCGAAGTGATGAACGGAAAGCGCCAGATGTTGCCCAACCCCACCGCGCTACCGATCGCCGCGAGGAGGAAGCCGAGTCTCGTCGCCCAGGTTTCGCGTTCTGGCATGACTGGCGGGATTTCGCGTCCCGGTTCAAAAGCTCCGCGAATCGCTTGTTGCCGTGTGTCTCGTTACGCTTCCCCGTACACCGGGACCGCCGCGCCGCTCGTGACGCCGGCCGCGTCGCTACACAGGAAGCAAACGACCTCGGCGATCTCCGCGGGCGTCGGCCAGCTCTCGTGGTCGGCGTCGGGCATCATGTCGCGGTTCGCGGGCGTGTCGATCACCTTCGGCATGATCGCGTTCGCGCGCAGCTCGCCCCGGTTCTCTTCGGCGATGGTCTCGGTCAGCAGCCGGACGCCCGCCTTCGCCGCACGATACGGCCCGTCGCCCTCGCCGCCTTCGAGCGACGATTTTGCCGACACAGAGACGATCGCGCCATCCGAATCCCGGAGATGTGGGATGGCGTGTTTCGAGCCGAGGAACATCGTCCGGAGGTTGACGTCGAACACCATCCCGAACTCGTCAGTATCGGTTTCATCGATCGGCTGGCCGCCGCGCCACGTCCCCGCGATGTTGCACAGCGCGTCGAGCTCGCCGTGTTCGTCGACGATCGCCTCCACGACGCGCTCGACATCGGCCTCGTCGGTGAAGTCGGCCTCGTAGAACTCCACACCCTCGGCGTCGAGCAGCGAGTCATCGTCGTCGGGCGTGACGAGATCGATCGCACAGACGGTCGCGCCAGCGGCCTGAAAGCGCTCGCAGATCCCGCTGCCGAGCGCACCGCTCGCGCCCGTGACGAGCACGACTCGATCGTCGAGGTCGAAATCGGTCGGCATGGCTCGACGGAGGCGGGCGAGGAGTATAAACGCAATCCCGGCTCAGGGAACGAGCACGAGTTTGCCGAGGAAGCTATCCTCCAGCACGGCGCGTTGGGCCTCGTCCGCCTCGTCGAGATCGTACTCCCTCGCTACGTCGACGGTCAGATCGTCCTCGGCCATGAGGTAGGCGATACGACGGAGCCCCACCCGGAGATCGGGCGTGTTGAACATGCTCATGAACTGGTAGCTGACGTCCTTGCTCCGGGCGACGCCGTCGTTTTCGAGCCCTACCGTGGGATCGTGTTCGCCGATCCCGACCACCCGCGCGCCCGTCGCGGCCACATCGGCGTCGAACTGGAGGTAGTCGTCGAGGCGGTGATCGAGGATCACGTCGACACCCTCGCCGGCAGCGCCGGCCCGCTCGGTGCTCGCCTCGCGGACGGCGTCGGCGAGATCGTCACGCGAATAATCGAACACCGCGTCCGCACCGAGCTCATGGAGCCGGTCGTGGTACTCGGGCGCAGCGGTCGTGACGACGTGTGCGCCGGTCGCGGCGGCCAGTTGGACTGCGGCGTGGCCCACACCCCCGGAACCGCCGTGGACGAGGCAGCTCTCGCCCGGTTCGAGGTCCGCGTGATCGATCAGCGCGCGCCACGCGGTGACGGCGGCGACGCCCGCCCCGCCGGCCGCGGTCGTGTCGACCCCGTCGGGGAGACGAACGATCCGATCCTCGGGAACGGTCGCGTATTCGGCGTAGCCGCCGTGGTGATCCCGGCCGAGACCGGTGGCGTAGACTCGATCACCCTCCGAGAACCCGTCGACGTACTCGCCGACGGCAGCGACCTCGCCGGCGAGGTCGACGCCAGGCGTCATCGGCAGCTCGAACGGCTCGTACGATCCCTCACGGAAGTAGGTGTCGACGGGGTTGACGCCGGCGGCGTGGATTGCGACCAGTATCTCGTGGCCTGCGGGTTCCGGCCGATCGACCTCGTCGACTCCCAGTACCTCGGGTCCGCCGTACTCGCGGAAACGAACGGCGCGCATACCGGACAGTCACCGACGCGAAGCAAAAAGCTATCTCCGAGCGGTCCGCTTCCGCCACGGGCTCGCTTCCGTCACCGGCCTGCTTCCAGCAGGGCTTTGGCTCCCGCACCCGGATCGACGACCGATGCGGCTGATCGCCCACCGGGGCTTTGCGAACCGCCACCCCGAGAACACGCTCGTCGCGATCGAGCATGCGGTCCCGGATGCCGACATGATCGAACTCGATGTCCGGCGGTGTGGCTCGGGCGAACTCGTCGTGTTCCACGACGAGACCGTCGATCGGGTCACCGACGCTACCGGCCGGGTCGACGAACTCTCGGCGGCCGTGCTCGCCGATCTCGACGTGCTCGACACGGGGACCGGCGTGCCGATGCTCGCGGAGGCCGCCGGCGCGATCCCCCGAGACACCGGGATCGTGATCGACTGCAAGGAACACGGTATCGCCACCGAAGCGGCTGCGGCGGCCTCCACAGTCGACAACGAGGTGATCGTCTCCTCGTTCGACGCGCCGACGCTCGACGCGCTCGAAACCGACGACCCCACTGTGGAACTCGCCTATCTCTTCGGGCTCCGGCCCGACGAGGACTTCGACGACGCGCTCGCGCTCGACTGCTCGTACATCCACCCTCACTGGGGCCACTGGCTCCTGACCGACGCGATCGACCGCGCCCACGACGCGGGAATGAAGGTGAACGTCTGGACGATCGATAGCTCGGTC
This sequence comes from Halococcus agarilyticus, assembly GCF_000334895.1. NCBI lineage: Archaea > Methanobacteriati > Methanobacteriota > Halobacteria > Halobacteriales > Halococcaceae > Halococcus > Halococcus agarilyticus. The sequence goes on from NZ_BAFM01000003.1 coordinate 98,939, forward strand.
GTCGCCAGGCTTCTCGACCGTGTGGGCGTCGATGGCGTGATCGCCGACTCGTCCAACGTGCTCTGACACCGGTCTTTACTTCGGAGCGGATGGAAGGACACAGCATGAACGAACGACGCTGTCCCGACTGCGGCGTGACCATGGAGGTCACGAAAGCGGTCACGTCGATGGATTCCGAGAGCGTGAAGCTCAAAACCGACGACAAGCGCGAAGGACTGTTGGGATCGCTCGGAATGAAACGAACGCTCGGCGTCGATGCGTACCTCTGCCCCGAGTGTGGACTGGTGCGGCTGTACGCCGACATCGAGGAGTGATACTGCCGGTCGGCAGTGATGCGTGACAGTACCTGGCCGTCGAGCGACAGCGGTTCGATCATCGGGGATCGATGGGGATGCCGCCGACCGGCAGTAGAATCGACGGGATTTAAGCGGCCGGCACCCCCCTCTCGAAGCGATGCGACTTCACGAATACCAGGCAAAGGAGGTCTTCGCCGAGGCCGGACTGCCGACCCCGGATGCGGAGTTGGCCGAGAGCACCGACGAGGTGCTCGCGGCGGCCGACTCGATCGGCTATCCCGTCGCAGTGAAGGCCCAGGTCCACGTCGGCGGCCGCGGCAAGGCCGGCGGCATCGAGCTCGTCGAGAGCGACGACGAGGCCCGCGCAGCCGCCGATTCGATCCTCGGGATGGATCTCAAGGGCTACACGGTCGAGCGCGTGCTGGTCGAGGCGGCAGTCGACTTCGTCGACGAGCTCTACGTCGGCGTGACGATGGACCGCGGCGAGGGCAAACCCGTCGCGATGGTCTCCTCCGAGGGCGGCGTGAACATCGAGGAAGTCGCCGAGGAGAACCCCGAAGCGATCGCGCGCGAGCACGTCGATCCCGCGTTCGGGATGCATCCTTACCAGGCCCGGCGCGCGGTGTACGACGCGGGTGTCGAGGATGACGTCGCGAGCGACGTTGCGGGCGTGCTCTCGACGCTGTACGACCTCTGGGCGGACAGCGACGCGGAGGACACCGAAGTGAACCCCGTGATGGTGACGAGCGATCGCGAGGTCGTCTGCGCGGACGCGGTCATGAACATCGACGACGACGCGCTCTTTCGCCACCCCGACCTCGCCGAGATGGAGGAGGCAGCCGCCGAGGACGATCTGGAGGCGAAGGCCAACGAGTACGGCTTCGACTACGTCCGCTTGGAGGGCAACGTCGGGATCATCGGTAACGGTGCAGGCCTCGTGATGACCACGCTCGACCTCGTGGATTATTATGGAGGAGCGCCCGCGAACTTCCTCGACATCGGCGGCGGCGCGAAGGCCGAACGTGTGGCGAACGCACTCGACATGGTCTTTTCCGACGAGAACGTCGACAGCGTGGTGTTCAACATTTTTGGAGGTATTACCCGCGGCGACGAGGTCGCCCAGGGGATCAACGACGCGATCGCACAGTTCGACGAACTCCCGAAACCGATCGTGGTGCGCCTGGCGGGCACCAACGCCGAGGAAGGCATGGAGATCCTGAACACCGACGCGCTCGACGTGGAGGAGACGCTCGAAGGCGCAGTCCAGCGAGCCGTCGAGCACGCCGGAGGTGAGGGTCAATGAGTGTGCTCGTCGACGACGATACCCGTGTTGTCGTCCAGGGGATCACCGGCGGCGAGGGCGAGTTCCACGCGGGCCAGATGATCGAGTACGGCACGAACGTGGTGGCCGGCGCAGTCCCCGGACGAGGCGGCGAAGAGGTCCACGGCGTGCCGGTGTACGACACGGTGAGTCGGGCCGCAGAGGCCGAGAACGCCGACGCCTCGGTGGTCCTCGTCCCGCCCGCGTTCGCGGCCGACGCCCTGTTCGAGGCGCTCGACTCGCCCGTCGACCTGGTCGTGGCGATCACCGAGGGCATTCCCGCCCAGGACATGGCGAAGGTGTACAAGCGCCTCTCCGAGACCGACACCCACCTCATCGGGCCGAACTGTCCGGGCGTCATCACGCCGGGCGAGGCGAAGCTCGGCATCCTGCCGGGGAACATCTTCTCGTCGGGCAACGTCGGCCTGATCTCGCGGTCGGGAACCCTGACCTACCAAGTGGTCGACAACCTCACCGACCGCGGGCTGGGCCAGACCACCGCCATCGGGATCGGCGGCGATCCCATCATCGGGACGGACTTCGTGGACGCCCTCTCGCTGTTCGAGGACGATCCAGCGACCGACGCGATCGTGATGTGCGGCGAGATCGGCGGCAGCGACGAGGAGGAGGCCGCCGAATACATCGACGCGAACATGGATACCCCCGTGGCGGGATTCATCGCGGGCCGGACCGCACCGCCCGGAAAGCGGATGGGCCACGCCGGAGCCATCGTGAGCGGGTCGGGAGCCGGCACCGCCGAGAGCAAGATCGAGGCGCTCAGCGAGGCCGGCGTGCCGGTCGGCGACACGCCCGAGGAAGTGGCCGACAACGTCGAAGAGTTGCTGTAACCCAGCTACTCGTATTTCCAGAGGCAGCGTGAAGACGGCCTCTCAAACGGTGACGAGGTCTCCATTCAAGGATCAGTCTGCCCAGATACAGGCTCGAACCCCCTGAGTTCTTGTCAATCGCCACTGACGAGGGCTCCATGGACGAACAGCAGAAAGTCGCCGAGTTCGTGGACGAACACGATCTCGACATGAGTACCGAATTCCGACTCCTGAACCTGGTTGAGGAGATCGGCGAGATCGCCGAGGACGCCATCGAATCCGCCGAGTACGGCGATTCGCCAGGCGAGATATCCGTGACTGCCGACGAGTTCGGGGATGTCCTCTTCACGACCCTCCAGATGGGGAACTCGGCCGGTATCGACGCCAGCCTGGAAAAATACGAGGAGCGAATCGAGGAGTCGGGAGACCCCTCGTCGTAGTCCCAACCCTCGAAGTCATATCCGGAAGCCCGACGCATCTGACGGATGTTCGACGAGTGACGGCGGTGGCGACCGGGGGCTACCGGAGGGTGCAAAGAGCTGGTTTCGCTACTACTGGATTAGGCACTTACCGAGCTAGGTACGGGTGGAGTCGCCGTCAATCAAGGGCCTTAGATCAAGATCGTAGTTCCGAATAAGAGGAAAGCAAAGAAGATCGTGAGCCACTCGCTCCTTTTTCTGGCCGCATAGCGAACCCATTGATCCAACTCAACTAATCGGGCGGTCCGATAGTAGTCAAGAGGGTGGTATAGCAGGACTTCCGTATCACCAGTAGTATAATCTACGTAGAGGACAGCGTTGTTCATAGTGTGTGGTAGAGCAGGCAAAGAAAGATCCAGATACACGCCCAACCTCTCCAGATCCCCCATAGCAAGACCAAATCGCTTCGCTTCTCCGGACAACCGACCTTGGTCACGGATTGTGTCCTCTATTTGGTCGAATCCGGGTTCTCCCCGAGAGAGGATATTCTGGTCTATTGGATTGTAGTGCCCAGTAAATGGATTAGACGGGAAGTCTTCGTCCGGGATCCGCAGGGTGTTCTCTTTCTCGAACTCTGTGGGGAACCGGAGTTTGCTAATCCCCTTCTCTGCCTCTTGTATGAAGTACTGTCTGAAGCCCAGAGGGACAAGAGGAACCAATATAGTGAGCACCAACTGCAATAACTCCCCTGCTGTCACCATTGTTCTTGATCACCGAGCCAAGGAAGTATCGGGTGCACTCTAATCGCTGCTATTTGTCCCACCTCTTATATCTCTGACGCTACTATTTCTGGTGAATCGCAAGCCGTGACGGGGTTCAAGACACGAACAATAGCCAAACGGATGAATACTACACCGAGAGCCGTCGAAGGCATACATGGAACTTACTGCCGTACGGTTCTTGCGAGGTGACCGCCGAGCAAATGGGTCGGGGCGGATTTGAACCGCCGACTTCCTCCGTGTGAAGGAGGTATCATAACCGGCCTAGATCACCGACCCGCACTCACCAGTTCCCGACCTCGAAGTATAAACGTTGTCTTCAGTAGTCGGGCGCTTCCTCCGCCACTCCGTCGCGCTGGTTCACCACGCGCGCGAGGGTGAACAGCGCGTCCGAGAGCCGGTTCAGGTAGACCACCGCGGCCTCGTTGATTTCCTCCTCACTCGCGAGCGCGACCGCGCGGCGCTCGGCCCGCCGACAGACCGCTCGGGCGTGGTGGAGGCGCGCACCCGCGTCGCCACCGCCGGGGAGGATGAACGACTGGAGGGGGTCGAGTTCGTCGTCGTAGGCGTCCATCCACTCCTCCAGACGGTCCGTGCGCTCGGCGGTCATCTGCGGGTCGTCCTCGGCCGGATCGGGGTTCGCGAAGTCCGCCTGAACGATGTGGAGGTGGTTCTGGATCGCGCGGAGCTGGTCGTCGACGTCGTCGTAGCCCGTCGGGCGGACCCGCCCGACAGTCGCATTCACTTCGTCCACCGTCCCATAGGCCTCGATTCTCGGACTACTCTTCGAGACGCGATCCATCGTCCGGAGATCGGTTTGGCCCTCGTCGCCCCGGCCCGTGTAGATCGTCATGGCGCGACAACGACCGCTGGCGACTTATACGCTGTCGGTCGGCAGTCGTCGGGCGTTTCGTCCACGAATGTGAGCACTACGGGCGTCGACCGCTACTCGTCGAGTGAGATCTCCTCGGGCGGTGTCTCGTCCTCACGGGTTTCGTCGCCATCGCTCCCGAGCAGTCGTCGTGCGGCGAACACTGCGTACGCCACGCCGGCCAGAAACGCGAGGATCGCAGTGCCACCACCGACGCGTTTCCCGGTTCGTTTCGCGTCGTCGAGACGGTGGCCGACCATCGTCGACCGTGATTTCTCGACGGTCGCGACGACCTGGCGACCGTCGTCGGTCTCGGTCGTCCGAAGATCGGTGATCGTCTCACCTCGACGGCCGTCGATGTCGAACGCGTCGGCCAGCTGCGCCGTCACTGTCTCGAAGTCGGCTGCCCGTGGCCCGTCGGCCGCCGGCGCTTCCGCTTCGTCCGTCCCGTGTCCTTCCGACTCTCGGTCGGTTTCGCCGCTTTCCTCGATCGAACTCGTTTCTGAGGTCTCCGTCATAGAACAGTAACACACTCTCTACCACTCCTAAGGGTTGTGGCTGCATATGCTGTCTCCCGGGGTGTTCGAGCCGAAGCTGCCCCGAGAGAGGGTCTCCAGGAGAGAACTGAGGCTTCCGAACACGGCTCGTCCACAGGGGCCGCTCGCGCTCAGTCGTCCGCCGGTTCGCCGTCACCGTGTTCCTCGTCGCCGAGGTCCGGGAGCTCCGGCATCGCGCTGGTGTCGTGGGTGCCCACCGGCGGGAGGTTGACCGCTGCGGCCGGCGAGGCGTCGAGATCGACGCCCGCATCGAGCGCGTCCATCTCGCCGTCGGCGTCGCGGGCGTCCTGGTCGATCCGCATCGAGCAGAACTCGACGCCGCACATCGAACAGAAGCGCGCCTCCTTGTAGTTGTCACCCGGCAGGGTCTGGTCGTGTGAATCACGGGCGTGGTCGGGATCGAGCGCGAGATCGAACTGCTCGCGCCAGTCGAAATCATACCTCGCTTCCGAGAGCGCGTCGTCCCAGTCGCGCGCGCCGGGCAGCCCGTTCGCCACGTCGCCGGCGTGGGCCGCGATCCGGTAGGCCGCGAGCCCCTCCCGAACGTCTTCGGCGTCGGGCAGCCCGAGGTGTTCCTTGGGCGTGACGTAGCAGAGCATCGCCGCACCCGCACGGGCGGCCTCGGTCGCCCCGATCGCGCTCGTGATGTGGTCGTAGCCCGGCGCGACGTCGGTCACGAGCGGCCCGAGCACGTAGAACGGTGCGCCGTCACAGACCTCCTGCTGGCGCTCGACGTTGTCCCGAATCTGGTCCATCGGGACGTGACCCGGCCCCTCGACCATGACCTGAACGCCGTGCTCGCGCGCGGTCCGGGTGAGTTCGCCGAGCGTATCCAGTTCAGCGAACTGGGCCTCGTCGCTCGCGTCCGCGAGACTCCCTGGCCGAAGCCCGTCGCCGAGGCTGAACGTGACGTCGTGTTCGGCGAAGATCTCACAGATCGCCTCGAACTCGGTGTAGAGGGGGTTCTGCATCGCGTTCTCCTCCATCCACTGCGCGAGGATCGAGCCGCCGCGCGAGACGATCCCCGTCACCCGGCCGTCGGTCAGCGGGAGGTGTTCCATCAGGACACCAGCGTGGATCGTCATGTAGTCGACGCCCTGCTCGGCTTGCTTTTCGATCACGTCAAGCAGGAGGTCGCGGGTGATCTCCTCGGGACTCTCCGCACGCTTGACCGCCTCGTAGATCGGGACCGTGCCGATCGGCACGGGCGAGTGCTCGACGTTCGCCTCGCGGATCGTGTCGAGCTCCTCGCCGGTGCTCAGGTCCATCACCGTATCCGCGCCGTAGTGGACGGCGGCGTGGAGCTTTTCGAGCTCCTCGGTCCGATCGCTCGTGGTCTTGCTGTTGCCGATGTTGGCGTTGACCTTCGTGGCGAACTCCCGGCCGATGATCATGGGATCGAGGCTCTCGTGGGCGTGGTTCGCCGGGATCACCGCCTCGCCCGCGGCGACCTGCTCGCGGACGAACTCCGGATCGCGGTTCTCGCGCTCGGCGACCCGCTCCATCGCCGGTGTGATCGTTCCCCCGCGGGCGGACTGCAGCTGCGTTCGGGCTCGTGCCATTGACAACTAGCTACTACCATCGAGTAATAAACGTGGCGGCCGCCGGCGACGACCGACGGCACGGCGACGAGCGGGTGACGATCCGGACGAGCGACAGGACGATGGACGTTTATACCCCGGCGGAGGAACGCCGAGGCGTGAGTCTCGTCGCTCAGGTGGCCGTCTCGCTCGACAGCCCCGTCGCGAGGATCGCGCTCGCGGGCGCGCTCGGGCTGTTCCTCGGGCTCGAACGCGAGTGGTCCGACAAGCCTGCGGGCATCCGAACCTTTTCGCTGATCACGCTGCTCGGTGCGGTGTTCACCGTCCTCGATCGCGAGGGGCTGCTGGCGATCGGCGGCCTGCTCGTCATCGTTCAGGGTGTCGTGCTCGCCATCCGCGGGCTGCGAGACGAGGATCTCGGGCTCTCGCTCACCACCTCGGTGTCGATGCTGGTGGCCTACGGCGTGGGCGCGCTGACCGCCGCCGGCTACGTCATCGAGGGGGTGACCGTGGCGGTGCTCTCCTCGCTCCTCCTGGTGCTGAAGCGCGAACTCCACAGCTTTGCGGGCGGGCTTTCGCGCGAGGAACTCCGCTCGACCACCGAGTTCGCCATCCTCGCGTTCGTGATCTACCCGCTCCTGCCGACCGGCGACGTCACGATCGGCTCCGGCGACCTCGCGGTCGCGATCGAACCTCGCATCGTGTGGCTGATGGTGGTCGCGGTCGCCGGCATCGGGATCGTGAACTACGCCATCGTCAGAACCTACGGCGGTCGAGGGATCGCTGTCACGGGCTTTTTCGGCGGTCTCGCGTCCTCGACCGCCGTCGTCGGAACGATGCTCGACTCCGTCCGCCAGCGCCCGACCATGACCTCCTACGCCGTCGCCGCCGTGTTGCTCGCGGACGCGGCGATGGCGCTGCGGAACCTCGCGATCGTGCTCGCGTTCACCCTCCCGAACGTGCTCGTGGGTGCGGTCGTCCCCCTCGCGTTCGTCGTCGTCGGGAGCGTCGCGATCGCGGCCGCGACCGCCGACTGGGACGAGCAGGTGAATATGGATCTCGACAGCCCGTTCTCGCTCCGGAACGCGCTCGCGTTCGGCGCGATGTTCGCGGTGGTGGTGCTCGCCGGCGGGGTCGCTCAGGCGCAGTTCGGCGAGGTCGGCTTCTACGTCACCGCCGTTCTCTCGGGCCTGGTCTCCTCGGCCGGCGCGACCGCCTCCACGGTCTCGCTCTATCGGACCGGGAGCCTCGCGTACGAGACCGCCGTGATCGCCGTGTTGCTCGCCACGGCGTCGAGCATCGTGGTCAAGGCCGCGCTGACCGCCGCCGGTCCGAGCCGCCGGTTCGCCACCCGAGTCGCGCTCTGGAGCGGCGTCCTCCTCGCCGGATCGCTCGCGGCGGCGGTCGTCCTGACGCTGTAAACGATGTCGTTACAGCGTGGCTTTCGTGCCGTGATCGTTGAACAGGACGCCACACTCGCTACACCGGCGCTGGTAGCCGGTGGTCCAGCTCGGTCGGACGTTCTCGGTCGTTTTGCAGATCGGGCAGTCTGACATTGGTCACCTCGTCCCTGGATGGGTCGTGAGCGAGGAATCGATTGAGGCTACCGCCCGGACTCTTCGCATGGGTACGTTGTGCACGGAATCGCCGATCGAGATCGTCCGCGTGGCGGTCGTGGTCGTCGATCGCCGCCATCGAAACCGCTATCCGGGCGTCGCGCCCACCACGCCCCATGCAGGCCGTCCAGTTCACCGAGCACGGCGACCGCGACGTCATCGAGTACGGCGACTACCCCGATCCCGAACCCGGCCGGAACGAGGCGCTCGTCGACGTGAAGGCCGGCGCGCTGAACCACCTCGACGTGTTCACCCGCGGCGGGCTGCCGGGCGTCGACCTCGACATGCCACACATCCCCGGCAGCGACGCCGCCGGCGTCGTCGAGGCAGTGGGGGAAGACGTCACACGGGTCGAGACGGGCGACCGGGTCGCGGTCACCGCCGGCCGGTCGTGTGGCGAATGCGAGTTCTGTCGCCACGGCGAGCATTCGCTCTGTGAGAGCTACCACATCATCGGCGAGCACGTTCAGGGAGTCCACTCCGAACAGGCGGCCGTCCCCGCCGAGAACCTCGTGCCAGTACCGGAAGACGTCGACTGGGAGACCGCGGCCGCCGCGCCGCTGGTCTTCCAGACCGCGTGGCGAATGCTGGTCACGCGCGCCGATCTCGATCCCGGCGAGTCGATCCTCGTGCTCGGTGCGTCGGGCGGCGTGGGTCACGCCGCGGTCCAGATCGCGGAGTACATCGGCGCGGAGGTGTACGCCACCGCGAGCACCGACGAGAAACTCGACTACGCGCGCGAGTGCGGTGCGGACCACACCATCAACTACGAGGAGACCGACTTCGCGCCCGCGATGCGCGAGGCTACCGACGGCCGCGGGGTCGATGTGGTGGTGGATTACGTCGGCCCGGCGACGTGGGAGAACTCGATCAAGTGTCTCGCCAAGGGCGGCCGACTCGTGACCTGCGGGGCGACCACCGGCCCGAAAGCCGAGACCAACATCAACCGGGTGTTCTGGAAGCAGGTCGATATTCTGGGGTCGACGATGGCCTCGCTGGGCGAGGTCGACGACGTGCTCTCGCTGGTGTGGGACGGTACTTTCGAGCCGAAGATCCGCGAGACGCTCCCGATGAGCGAGGCCGCCCGTGCCCACGAACTGCTCGAAGAGCGCGAGGGGTTCGGGAAAGTGGTCGTGGTGCCCGACAGCGAACGATAGCCGCGCAGTCGGCGAAGGGAAAGGAGAGGCGGGAGACGCCTCAGATCGCGGGAATTCCGATGGCTTCGAACGGCAGCTCGGTGTAGATCGCGATCAGGTAGAGGACGACGATCGAGATCACCCATGCGAGGAGGGCCGCCGGAACAGCGGTCACGATGCCGCCGGAGTACCGGAGGTAGAGCACGACGATCCAGATGAGGAGGGCGACGAGCGCGCCGGCGAACGGCGTGATGCCGACGTCGTAAAGGTTGAGCGCGAGGCTCACGATACCCCACACGGCCGCACTGAGAAGCGAGGAGACGATGGCGTGGACGAACGACGGGTGTTGGTCCGAGACGAGCCGGATTCCGAGGTAGTTCCCGATCCCGCCAGCGAACATGCTCACGGCGAAGATGATCGCCGTGCCCGTCAGAACGTCTATCGTTTCGAGCTGTAGTGGTTGCACGGGTTTCGACTCGGACCTGGCGGGAATAATCTTGGGGCTTGCATTCACCACGGAGCCGTCTCCTCACGATTTATTAGGATGCGAGTAAAGGCTGAGGTATGCCGGTGGATTACACACAGCTCCACGATCCGAACGCCGAGTACACGATGCGCGATCTCTCGGCCGGAACGATGGGGGTTCGCGCGAAGCGCGGCGGCGGGCGCGACGTCGAGATCACCGATGTCCAGACCACGATGGTCGACGGCAACTTCCCGTGGACGCTCGTCCGGGTGTACACCGACGCGGGCATCGTCGGCACGGGCGAGGCCTACTGGGGGGCCGGCGTGCCGGAGCTCGTCGAGCGGATGACGCCGTTCGTGGTGGGCGAGAACCCGCTCGACCTCGATCGACTGTACGAGCACCTGGTCCAGAAGATGAGCGGCGAGGGATCGGTCGGGGGGACGGCCGTCACCGCGATCTCGGGGATCGAGATCGCGCTCCACGACCTCGCCGGCAAGATCCTCGAACTCCCGGCCTACCAGCTGCTGGGCGGGAAGTACCGCGACGAGGTGCGGGTGTACTGTGACTGTCACGCCGGCGAGGAGGAAGACCCCGAGGCGAACGCCGACGAGGCCGAGCGCGTCGTCGAGGAGCTGGGCTACGACGCGCTGAAGTTCGACCTCGACGTGCCATCGGGCCACGAGAAGGACAGGGCGAACCGTCACCTCCGGAACGCCGAGATCGAGCACAAGGCCGAGATCGTCCGTGCCGTGACCGAGCGCCTCGACGGCCGGGCCGACGCCGCGTTCGATTGTCACTGGGCGTTCTCGGGCGGGAGCGCGAAGCGCATCGCGCACGCCGTCGAGGACGACGACGTCTGGTGGCTCGAAGACCCCGTGCCGCCCGAGAACCACGACGTCCAGCGCGAGGTCAGCCAGTCCACGACCGTCCCGATCACCGCCGGCGAGAACGTCTACCGCAAACACGGCCACCGCCGCCTGCTGGAGGACCAGGCGGTCGACGTGATCGCCCCCGACCTCCCCAAGGTGGGGGGGATGCGCGAGACCAGAAAGATCGCGGAGATGGCCGACACCTACTACGTCCCGGTGGCGATGCACAACGTCGCCTCGCCCGTCGGCACGATGGCGGGCGTCCACGTCGGCGCGGCGATCCCGAACGCGCTCGCGGTCGAGTACCACTCCTACCAGCTCGGGTGGTGGGAGGACCTCGTCGAGGAGTCGGTCATCGCGGACGGCTCGATCGACGTGCCCGAGAAGCCGGGTCTCGGGCTGACGCTCGATCTGGACACGGTCGCGGAACACGTGGTCGACGGCGAGGAGCTGTTCGACGAAACGTAGTTTCGTCGGGCCAGCAAATCTTTGATTTGCGTTGTTCGATGCGGCGTAGCCGCATCGAGCTCGTGGAACATCGTTCCACGGCGTTCGACGAGGCGTAGAGCACACCAAGACGCGGGACTGCGACCCGTACTCGTTCGATAGGGACGGACGAAACGAGGTCGGCAACAGTCGGCTGTCGGTTCGTCGGCGGTTCAGAGCGAGCGGAACGGAAGCGTCGCGCGCTGGCCGGCCGAGTACGACAGCGCCGCGGACTGGGAGACGCCATCGGGCGTGATCAGGTCCATGATGCGCGGAGCCACGTCGGCCGCCCCGGGCTTCGCCCCGCCGAAGACGTACGCGGCGTTCTGCTCTGCGACCGGGCGGAGCGTCCCGCGGTCCTCGGACTGAACCGTCGCGACGACGTCGAGACGTCGAACCGCAGCTCTGAGCCGCGACGGCTGGCTTTTTATCGGATCGTCACGAGCGACGCACGTGAGCGAAATCACCGACTACGAGCTGTTCGCCGTCCCGCCGCGCTGGCTATTTTTACGAGTGGAGACCAGCGACGGCCGGGTCGGCTGGGGCGAGCCCGTCGTCGAGGGACGGGCGCGCACCGTCGAGACGGCCGTCGAGGAACTGTTCGAACAGCACCTGCTCGGCGCTGACCCCGCCCCGATCGAGGACCACTGGCAGGCGATGTACCGCGGCGGGTTCTACCGCGGCGGTCCGATCCTCATGAGCGCGATCGCGGGGATCGATCAGGCGCTCTGGGATCTCAAGGGTAAGGCCCTGGGAACGCCGGTTTACGCCCTCCTCGGCGGCCCGGTCCGCGATCGAATGCAGGTTTACGGCTGGATCGGTGGCGATCGGCCGAGCGACGTGGCCGACGCCGCGCGCGAGCGGGTCGAGTCGGGGCTCGGCGCGCTCAAGATGAACGCCACCGCCGAGTTCCGCCGGATCGAGACGCCGGCCGCGGTCGCGGCCGCGGGCGACCGGCTCGCCGCGGTGCGCGAGGCCGTCGGCCCCGAGGTGGGAATCGGGATCGACTTTCACGGCCGGGTCGCGAAACCGATGGTGAAGCGGCTCGTGCGCGCGCTCGAACCGCACGAGCCGATGTTCGTCGAGGAGCCGGTGCTGCCGGAACACGACGACCACCTCCCCGAACTCGCCGCGTCGACCACGGTCCCGATCGCGACCGGCGAACGCCATTACACCCGCGAGGACTTCCGCCCCGTGCTCGACGCCGGCGGTGTCGACGTGATTCAGCCCGATCTCTCCCACGCTGGCGGGATCACCGAGTGCCGGAAGATCGCGTCGATGGCCGCGGCCCACGACGTCGCGCTCGCGCCCCACTGCCCGCTCGGTCCGATCGCGCTCGCGTCGTGTCTCCAGGTCGATGCCTGTTCACACAACGCACTCATCCAGGAACAGAGCCTCGGGATCCACTACAACGAGGGCAGCGACGTGCTCGATTACCTCGCCGATCCGTCGGTGTTCGAGTACGCGGACGGGTACGTCGACCTTCCCGAGGAGCCGGGCCTCGGGATCGAGATCGACGAGGAGTACGTCCGCGACCAAGCCGGCGCAGTCGACGACTGGCACAATCCGGTCTGGCGACACGACGACGGCAGCGTCGCCGAGTGGTGAAGTGCCGGAAAGTCAGATTTCGTCGGCCACGTCGATGACTGTGCCGGTTTCACTGGCCTCGTAGATCGCGCGCAAAATCTTCATGTCGGCGAGGCCGTGCTCGCCGTCGGGGAGTGGGTCCTCGCCCGCAATCACCCGATCGGCGAAGTAGGTGAACTCCTCGGTCATCTGGTCGCGCTGGTCGAAATCGAGGCTGGCATCGAGGTCACCCCGGCGGATCCGGAGCCGACGGGGTTCGTCGGGGAAGAAGACGGGATCGAGCCGGAGTTCGCCCTCGGTCCCGGTGATCTGGAGGTGGCTCGATCGCGCGGCGTTCTGGCTCGCGGTGCACGACGCCGTCACGCCGTCCTCGAAATCCAGCCGAAAGCTCGCGCGCTCGTCGGGCACGTCCGCGAACGCGTCGTGAGCCGAGTGCATCCGGGCGCTCACCGAGACGGGATCGGCGTCGAGCACGTATCGTGTGGTGTTGAGCGGGTAGATCCCGAGATCCATCACGCTCGCGCCGTAGCCCGCGAGGTCGGGATCGAGTCGCCAGTGGTCGGGGTCGTCGAACATGTCGAGGAGCCGCTGGGTCATCGCGCCGTGAACTCCCACGACGTCGCCGACGAACCCCGAGTTCACGAGGTCGCGCGCCCGCCGGACCGCCGGCTCGGTGTGCATCCGGTAGGCCACCATCAGCGTGACGTCCTCGCAGGCCGCAACGAGGTCCTCGGCGCGCTCGACGGTGGCCTCCATGGGTTTCTCACAGAGGATCGCCTTGTCGAGTGCGGCCGCGGTTTCCGCGTACTGGAGGTGGAGCGCGTTCGGGGTGGCGACGTACACCGCGTCGTACGCCTCGCTCGCCACGCCGTCGTGGAACTCGTCGTAGGTCAGGCCGTGCTCGACCGTCGCGTGGGTCTCGGCGAGGTCGGTCGCGCGCTCCTTCGAGCTGCTGACGACGACCGTCGTCTCACAGAGTTCGGAGTCAGTGACGGCGGGCATCGCCATCTCCGTCGTCCACCACCCGAGTCCGATCATTGCGAATCGCACAGTCCCAGACGCGTCCGATCGCCAGTCGCGCTCGGTGAATCCATCGAACAGTCCGTCGAGCGAGTCGTCGATCATCGCTCACCGTGAGAGGAGCCGTTCCCAGCGGGTGGTCGTCGGTCGGTACGAACGAGCGTGAGATGTGTCGTATCGTGTGTCATGGTGAAGAGTCGCGTGCAGCGGTAGTGATCGGGGGAACGGTGTCGTGCGACGAACGAGCAGCTATCCGCCGATGTCGCCCTCGTAGACGACGCCGCGCCCGGCGTCGAGCGTGACGCGATCGCCCTCGGCGACGTCGGTCAGCGAGACGCCGGAGATCATCGGGAGGCCGACCTCGCGCGCGACGATCGCGGGGTAGCCCGTGACGCCCTCGCGGGCGCTGGCGATGCCCCCGAGCCGCGCGGGATCGCCGTCGAACTCGTCGTCGAACTCGGCGGGCAGCGCGAGCACCGCCCCCTCGGGAAGATCGGTGAGATCGCCGTCGTCGATCCGATGGAGCGGGCCCGAGACCCGCCCGTCGACCACCGACCGGCCGGCGGCGAGGATCTCGGCCGCGACGTGGAGCTTGAGCGTGTTGGTGGTGTTCGTGTCCTCGAGATCGGTCATCATCCCCGCGAGCACCACCACTGCGTCGCCCGGCTCGACGACGCCCGCGTCGAGTGCGGTCTGGACCGCCTTCCGGATCACGGCGTCCACGCTCTGGTTCGGTCCGGTGAGCGGCGCGTGTCGCGGGATCACCCCCGCCGCGAGGCCGAGCCGGCGACGCACCCGGTCGTCGGGCGTCACCGCGACCACGGGGACGTCGGGGCGGTACTTCGCGGCCTTGCGGGCGGTGTAGCCCGATTCGGTGGCGGCGACCACCGCGGCGGCGTCGGTGTCGCGCGCGAGATACCGGGCCGATCGCGCGAGCGCGCCGGTGCGGGAGTCGCCCGGCTTCGGCACCATCCGCTCGACGCCCTCGGCGTACTCGGCGCTGCGCTCGATCTCGCCGACCAGACTGTGCATCGCCTCGACCACTCGCACGGGGTGGTCGCCGACCGCGGTCTCGCCCGAGAGCATCACCGCGTCGGTGCCGTCGAGCACCGCGTTCGCGACGTCGGAGGCCTCGGCGCGGGTCGGACGCCGGGCGTGGGTCATCGAGTCGAGCATCTCGGTCGCGGTGATGACCGGGACGCCGGCGGCGTGACACCGGTGGATGATCCGCTTTTGGATCAGCGGCACTTCTTCGAGCGGACACTCGACGCCGAGATCGCCGCGCGCGACCATCACGCCGTCGGCCGCCTCGACGATCCCCGCCAAGTTCGCCACCGCGTCGGCGCGCTCGATCTTCGCGATCACCGGGATCTCGGCGTCGCGCGCCTCGATCGCCTCGTTCACGGCGTAGACGTCGGCGGCGCTCCGCACGAAACTCGCCGCCACGAAGTCGACGCCGGCGTCGGCCGCGAGGTCGAGTTCGCGCCGGTCGTCCTCGGTGGGCACGTCGAGCCCGAGATCGACCCCGGGAACGTTGACGCCGGTGCGACCGCCGAGCGATCCGCCCGAGTCGACGCGCGCACGGACCGCGCTCCCCTCGCTCTCCTCGACGGTGGTCTCGATCCGACCGTCGTCGAGCAACACCCGATCGCCCGGCGCGATGCCCGCGATCGACGTCGAGAGGCCGATCGCCTCGGGGGTCGCGCTCTCGCTCTCGACGAACCGGATCGTCGACCCCGTTTCGACCTCGATCGACCCGTCGAGCGGTGCGGTCCGGATCTCGGGACCGGGGAGGTCGAGCAGCGTGGCGACCGAGGGCTCGGTCGTCGCGTCGACGTCCCGGACCCGCTCGACGAGGGCCGCACGCTCGTCGGTCGAGCCGTGGCTGGCGTTGAGTCGCGCGAGCGCCATCCCGGCGTCGACGAGCGCCGCGATGGTCCCGCGCGACTCGGAGGCGGGACCGAGGGTACAGACGATCTTGGTTGTGTGCATCGTTCTCCGGCGTTTCCGGCACACCGACGAGAGCAGTGTGTACGGACGAACGTCACCCGCCGCTACGAACGGCCGACACAAGAAGATTACTCATGAGCGAAAGAATACGCCGAACCGAGGACGAAGCGTCCGCGAGCGCTCAGGCCCGCTCGACACGGAGCTCGTGGGCCTCGACGTCCTCGAAGGCGGCGACCCGGCCGCCGACCGTCACCTCGCCGTCGTCGGTCGCGACGGTGAGTGCGGCGGTCAGGCCGGTCTCGTCCCGGGCGATCCCTACTACTCGCCCCGAGATCGACCGGGGTTCGCCGGTGGCGGTGTCGCGGCCCTCGATCGCCACGGTGAACGATCCCTCGCCGTCGTCGAGGTCGGCCACGCATCGACGGATCGAGGCGTACCGCCTGGGGAAGTCGAGGTCCTCACCGTCGTCGAGCACGGGGTCGGCGGTGGACCAGAGCAGGGTGTTGAAGAATCCCGAAACCAGAAACCCGAGCTCCGAGCGATCGAACACCACGCCGTAGCGCTCGCGGTTCCACGCGAGCGCGTCCTGGGTGGCGTAGACCGCGTGCTCGCCGTCGCCGACCGCGACCACCGGCGTCGTGACGCCCTCGCGTTCCCGGACGGTGGTGGCGATCGACGCGTAGTCGTACCCCTCGGGGGCGGGAGCGTCGGCGGCGGAGGTGACGAGGAGTTCGGTGGCGACGTTCGCACGATGTCGGTCGGCGAGCTTTTCCTCGAACCGCGCCACGAGATCGGGCGTCAGCGAGAGGATGAGCTCGTACTCGGCCTCGGCGATCACGCTCTCGATGTGCCGGAGGATGGTCGAGCGGGACTTGACGAGCGAGGCAGCTTCGGCATCGCGGGCGGGTGCGGTGTAGTGCGCCCGGAGGTCGCCGACGAGCGCGTCGAGCGAGTCGTGGACGCCCTCGAACGCCGCCTCGGGGTCGACCGCGAGCACCTCGATGGGACGGGACTCCCGGAGTTCGACGAGGCCACGCTCGGCGAGGCTCCGGACGGTGTCGTACACCCGGGGCTGGGGGATGTCGGTCCGGTCGGCGATCTCGGAGGCGGTCAGCCGGCCGTGTTCGAGCACCACGAGGTAGGCGTCGGTCTCGTACTCGTTGAGGTCGAACCGCTGGTTCACCCGGCCGAGCGCGCCGGCGAGATCGTCCGAGACCATAGTCACTACTCACATCGTACACCCAATTGAGTACTGTGGTTCGACGCGCACCGGGATCGTGGGTGATCGAGCGACGACTCACCGCTCGTGGGCGAGCGCTGCCAGCTCCACTATTGCTGCTCGCCGTCGAGCGCTTCGACGGGCCCCAATCCGGAGAGGGCGTCGTGCTCCGCGAGCGCGACAGCCTCCTCGTGGTAGTCCGCATAAACCGTTTCGGCCCACTCGTAGGCGGCGGGGGCGGCGGTGTCGGCGTACAGCCGCAGGAGACCGGTTTCGTCGTCGTACACCCCGACGCCGATCCGGTCGTCACACAGCGTGAGGCCGAACGGCAGGTCGTCGTGAACCCGGAGCGTGAGGTTCCCGCTCGCGAACGCCGCCGCCGCGCGGTCGGGGTTCGCGGTGAGGAGGTTCTCGACGACCGACGGGGGGAAGACGGCATCGGTCACCATCCCGTCGACGATGCGCTCGTGGATCTCGTCGAGGTGGAGCGGGTTGATCGAGGCGGGGTCGAGCCCGCGCAGCGTGGTGGTCTCGGTCACCAGCGACATGAACCGGTTCACCGGCCGATACGGGTCGCCCGGCGCGGCGGTCGTCACGGTCGCGTCGGCGAACAGCTCGACGTCGAGACCCACGCCGTGCGCGTCGGCGACCCGCAGGATCGGTGCGAGCTCCCACGCCGTCTCGATGGAGGCGTCGAACGTGGCGACCGCCTCGGCGCACACCTCGCCGAGCGGCGTGAGCACGAACTCGCCGCCGGAGCGTTCGACGAGGCCGTGCTCGCCGAGCGCCCGCGTGAACCGATGCACGGTGGATTTCGACACGCCGAGACGCGCCTCCAGCTCCCGACGATCCATCTCGCCCTCCGCCTGCAGTGCGTCGAGCACCGGAGCCCGCCTGACGATCTCGATGAGCCGCTCGGTGTCCATCCCTTCCTGGGACGTTTCGGCATGACAATATTAAACGTATCCCCCGTCGCCCCACCTCCCGAAGGACCTCGTCGGGCCGAGCACGAACGGCGCGTCCCCCGGCGCGACCGACGGACTCCTGCGTTCGATCGGAACGCGAGTCCGGTCATCGCGGACGGCCGTCCCACGATCTGCGACGGTCTCACGCGGTGGGACGATCCCGCTCGGTGACTATAACCGGCTGTCGATCCTTTCGGTACCTGTTGACGAACGGCACGCAGTCGTTCGTTCGAACGACCAACTGATAGTGGAGCAACCAATGGCAAGCAGCACACAGGACATCGACGTAGAACCGGAAGCCGGAACGAAGACGGCGGAGACGACCGAAAGTGGATCGGGGCTGGACAGCAACGTCGCGGGAACGCTCTCGTACCTGTTCGGGTTCGTCTCGGGACTGATCTTCTACCTGATCGAGAGGGAGGACCCGTTCGTGCGGTGGCACGCCGCCCAGAGCATGGCGTTCTCGGGCGTGCTCGTCGCGGCGTACGTCGTCCTCACGTTCCTCGGGACGGTGGTCTCGGTGGCGACGTTCAGCGGGAGCACCGGCGGGTTCCTCGTCGGGAGCCTGTTCTCGCTGCTCCTCGGTCTCGTCTGGCTCGTCGTCGCGGTCGGCGGGGTCGTCGTCTGGGCCTACCTGATGGTCAAGACCTACCAGGAGGAGACCCCGCGACTCCCGATCGCCGCGAAGATCGCCGACCGACTGGCGTAACGAGCGTCGACCGGCGCGTGATCTGATCGGCGATCCGCGAGAAACCCCTTTTCAGCATACGGGCCGACACACACGGCGTCGTCCACCGATTCCGAAGGAACCGAAACCGGTGGACCGACCAACGTGAAACCAGTACATTGAGGGTCGATGGCTCGAAAGCGCGTGCATGAGCCTCGAACGCGACCACGACTGTCCGACCTGCGACGAGGACCGGACGTTCTACCGTGCCGCGAGCACGACGATTCGCCTCGGCGAGAAGGTGAAGTGGCGGTGTCCGGAGTGTGGGTACAGCTTCGTCACCATCGGCGACGACATCGACTCCACCGCGACGGCGTAGCGCTCGCGGCTCGTTTCGTGGACGGTCGAAAAGCCAGCTTTCCCGCTGCCAGGTAGAGAACACGCACTCGCGGAGAACGGTATCGAGCTCGTCGAGGGCGGCGGCGAGATCGGAACGGACCTGGGGTGGTGATACGGCCGACCACCAGTTTACGTCCCGGAACTCTCCAGCGGCCGCTCGCCAAGGATTTCGATATCGTCGCCGACTTCGATCGTCGATCCCCACTCCGGCTCGGGCACCTGTGTGTTGATCATCAGCCGGAAGTAGTGACCGAACCGAGCCGGATCGGCCCATTCGGGGAAGGTCGCCTCGCGGCGCTCGACGAAGACACGCTGGAACGCCTCGTGAACGTCGCTGGTGTGCGGATCGCGCGTCGGCACGACACACCGCTGACAGGGGTTGACGCCACGGATCGTCACGTCGCCGATCCGGAACGCGACGCAGTGATCGTGGTCGGCGACCAGCCGATCCTCCCAGAACGGCGGCACGCCGTCGATTTCGAGGTTCGCCCGGAATCGGAGCCGGAGCCCTTCGACGTCGAGGTCGGGAAACCACGACGCGACCTCGCGGAGCGTGCCCGTGCTGATGACCGTGGGTCCCGAGAGGGCCGTGTCGTCGGGGTGGCCGCCGGCTCGCTCCCGTTGCAGTCGGACTGGCTGGTCGAAGTGGTCGCCGAGCCAGGCCTCGACCGACTCGCGATCGGCTGCGAGATCGAACGCTCGGGGATCGTCCCCGTTCTCTCGGCGGAGCGTGACACCCGTGCCATCAGAATCGAACGACGCGCGGAGCCGGTGGACGGCCGCCGTCCGCTTGCCGTTGACGTAGCGGTCGTCCCCGTCGACGATGGCGTACTCGCGGTCGCCTTCGAGACCCCCGTTCGCGACGATCCGCGCCGCGTCGCGCTCGACGGGATCGAGCGACTTGATCGGGAAGACCGCGATGCGTGCGAGCCGTGGCATTCGATCGTCCCCACGTCCGTTCGGCAGCCACCTACCCGTTCCGATCTGGGACGAACGAATGGACGGGTTCGTCAGGATCGGCGACACCGACGCCACCACGGCGGTGTAGCGACCTTCGTCGTGTCCGTCCCGTCCCCGATCAGGTCGACTCCCGATCGCCGAACAGCGTCGCTCGGGGGAGATCGAGCCGGACGAGCAACGGGAGGGCGACGAGAACGATCCCGGCTTCGAGCGCGGCGGCGGCGAGAAAGGCCGCGCCGAAGCCGACGGTGTCGGCGATCACGCCGCCGCCGACGGTGCCCACGAGGAAGCCGAGACTGCCGAAGACGTTGAACCCGCCCATCGCGATCCCTCGATCGTCAGGGGCGAGGTCGGTGACGAGCGCCATCGTGGCGGGGGCGACGAGCGCGCCCGCGAGCCCGAGCAGGATCATTGTCGCGGCCGCGATCTCGATCGTGGGCGCGAGATAGACCGCGAGGATCGCACCCCCATAGAGCACCGAGCCCGCGACGACCGGGAGGAGCCGTCCGATCCGATCCGAGAGCCGCCCCATCGGGTACTGGCCGAGCGCGAACGGGGCGAAGAACAGGCCGAGCACGAGGCCCGCCGCGCCGGCGTCGAGATCGAACGCCTGGCGGAAGTAGAGCGTGCCGACGAGCGTGAAAAAGCCCGCCGTGAACCGGTCGGCGAAGCCGAAGGCGTAGGGGAGGCCGAGCGCGGGCCGGTCGGCCAGACCGGCGATCGCGGCCCCGATACCGCCGCGCCGGGACTCGGGAACCCGGTCGGTCACCCGTGTCGCCAGCAGCGCCACGACACAGAGGAGGCCGGCGGCGACGGCGATCGGCACGAGCGGGCCAACGCTCGAAAGCTGGCCGCCGAGGGGGGCTCCGAGTGCCGTCCCGGTGCCGATGGCGATGCCCGCTGCGCCCATGTTTCGGCCGTGACCCCCATCGAGATCCATCAACATCGTGATCGAGAGCGAGAACGCTGCAATGGTAAAGCTCCCCTCGACGAAGCGGAGGACGAGCATCGCGCCGAACCCGATCCCCGCGACTTCGGCGAGACCGATCAGCGCCGCGTAGCTCGCCACACCGCCGAGCGCGCCCGCGACGATCAAGGGCACCCGACGGCCGGTGGCGTCACTCAGCGCGCCCCAGACGCCCGCGAAGAGCACGAAACCGGCGTATTCGGCCGCGAGGAACCACGTGGCTGCATCGAGCGTCGTCCGCGCGCCGAGCGCCGCCACGAGCTCCGGCACGCCGGGATAGAGCGCGACCTGGCCGAACAACACCGCGAAGATCATCGTCGCCAGCACCGCGCGATCGGTGTTCACACCGGTTGCAGCTACGGTCGGCAGAAACATATCCGTTGGGAACGGCCCCGAACTCGGTCGAGCTGCGCCGGCGAACCGCTCGTTCGCCGCGTTCGACGGAGGGTGCGTCGTCGGGCGATCGGTGGTTGCGAGCCAGGCGTCAGACCGGCTCGAACACGGGGGCCGGGTGGTCGTCCGTGACGAGGACGTCGGCGAACGAGACGCGATCGCCGATGTCGACCGTGCCGTCGATCCGTCCCAGCACCTTGGCGTCGCCGAGCCGGACGACGGCGACCTGGTACTCGCCCGCGAACCCCTCGGGGGGGACGGCGACCGTGGTCTCCGAGTGGACGATCCCGTCGGTGGGGAGCGTGACGGTGGCGAGCGTCCGCGAGCCACACCGTGCGCACGCGGCCTTCGGGGCCGCGGTCGTGTGGCCGCACTCGGCGCACTCCTGACCGACCAGATCGCCGTCGCGGAGGCGGTCGGCCCACTCGACGTAATCGAGCCGATCGGTCGTGGCGTCGTCGCTCATCGCCGGGCCTCCATCACCGTGACGACGGTGGTCGCGGCATCGCCACCCAGGTTGTGTGCGACCGCACGCTCGGGGTCGTCGAGCTGGCGCTCGCCGGCCTCGCCGCGGAGCTGCTCGGTGAGTTCGACCAGCTGTGCCGTGCCGGTCGCGCCCAGGGGGTGACCCTTCGCCTTCAGCCCGCCGGAGGGGTTCACGGGCACGTCGCCATCCAGGGCGGTCCGGCCCGCTGCGGCAGCCGGACCGCCCCCGCCGTCCTCGAACAGGCCGAGCGCCTCGGTCGCCATCACTTCAGCTCCAGTAAAGCAGTCGTGGATCTCCGCGAAGTCGATCGCGTCGGCGGTCGTTCCCGCCTGGTCGTACGCCTGGCTCGCCGCATCCCGGGCGGCCTGGGTCGCCGGCAGGTCGACCTTGTCCGCGAGCGGCACCACGTCGGTCGCGTGGCCGACGCCCGCCACGTCGACCGGGTTCTCGAAGCTTTCGGCAGCCTCCTCGCTGGCGACCACGACCGCCGACGCACCGTCCGAAAACGGACAGCAGTCCATCAGATGGAACGGATCGGCGACGATCGGCGAGTCGAGCACCTTCTCCACGGAGGTCTCGCGGCCGAAATGCGCGCGCGGGTTGAGCGTCCCGTTGTAGTGGTTCTTGACCGCGACCTCGGCGAGGTGTTCCTCGGTAGTACCGTACTCGTGCATGTGGCGTTTCGTGAGCAGCGCGAACACGCCGGGGAAGGTGAGACCGGCGGGCTGTTCGTACTGGCGGTGGGCGGCGCTGACGAACACCTTCGTCATCGCGCCGGTGCCGAGGCCGGTTTCGGGCGTGCAGCGCTCGACACCGCCGGCGAGCACCACGTCGTGGCGGCCGGACTCGACCGCCTCGACCGCGTGTTTGAACGCGGTCGCCGAGGTGGCACACGCGTCCTCGAAGCGCTGGGCGGGGACGCCCGTACAGCCGATGTGCGAGGCGAGCGTCGGCGCGAGGTGGGTGTCGTTCTCGGTCATCCCGCCCATCGCGTTGCCGAAGTAGAGCGCCTCGATTTCGGGGGACTCGACCCCGGCATCGTCGAACGCGTCGAACGCGGCGTCGGCGAACAGGTCCGGCAACGGCCGTTCGTGAACGCCGAACTTCGTCATTCCCGCACCGACGATGGAAGCTCGTGCCATGAACTGGTGTACGACACCATTGTCTATCAGGGTTGTGATGTCGGCAGCCACGTTCGCCGGCTCGGGCGTCGAACTGTCTGTCGCTGACGGATCACGAACCGGCGATACCGTCGTCGAGGAAGCGTCCTTCCGGCGGGGAACCACGACGGCGGAGCGGTTCGTCCTCCCGCGTAGCCACTTCGTGCTTGGGTTCTGATCGTGTGTAGTACGAGGAGCAGGGGAGGGTCGCGAGTGATGCCAGAGGCTCGCAACGGACGGTGAGGCTGCAGGAGCTCGTCGGGCCGCCCGTGTTTCCCCTTCTCCCTACGGCACAGGTCACGGACAAACGACAAAGAACGGGTGCATGGATGATAAGGCGAGGGTCGTCCGTACATCACGATCCACAGCCGCTCGGATCGGCGCGATAGTGATCGATACCAGGTGTATGAACGCGATCGGTCCGTCCTTGCCTCAGGTGTGGATTTCGAACCGTGCGCCGCCGGCGTCGCTTTCGGTGATCGAGATCGTCCACCCGTGGGCTCCGGCGATAGTTCTGACGATGGCGAGCCCCAGTCCCGTGCCTTCACCGGTGGTGTAGCCGCTCTCGAACACGCGGTCGCGGTCGTCGGCGGGGATGCCCGGCCCGTCGTCCGCGACCGCGAAGCCGCCGTCGGCGAGGCGTTCCACCCGAACGGTCACCGCGGGATCCGCATCGCCGGCCGCCGGCCGGCTGCTCGTGGAGCCGTGCTCGATGGCGTCCTCCTGAGCCGGCGAAGGAGGGTACGTGGAGCCGTGCTCCATGGCATTTCGGAACAGGTTGCCGAGCAGGCGCTGGAGCCGGTCGGGATCGGCCTCGATCTCGCCGAGGTCGTCGAGGACGAGTTCGGCCGTCCCGTCGTCGACTTCCAGCCACGCGGACTCGGCGATCGACGTGAGCGAGACGGGCACGGTCTCGTCGACGACTGCGCCCTGTCTCGCGAGCGCGAGCAGGTCGTCGATCAACGAGTCCATCCGGGAGAGCGCCCACGCGATGTCGTCGTGGTGTTCGGAGGGCTGCTCCGCGCGGGCGAGTTCGAGCCGGCCTCGCGCGAGGCCGAGCGGGTTCCGGAGGTCGTGGCTCACGACGCTCGCGAACTCCTCCAGGCGCTCGTTCTGGCGCTCGAGTTCGGTCTCCTTGGCGACGCGGTCGAGCGCCGTCGCGACGCTGGCCGCGAGCACCTGGGCGAGCCGAACGTCCGAATCCTCGACGACACCGTCGGGTGAACCGATGCTCAGCGTCCCGTGGTCGTCGATCGGGACGTACAGCGCGCTCCGGAGCGGAAGATCGCTCGTGGCGTAGTTCGAGAGGTTCCCGTCCGCGACCACGGGCTCGCCCGCGTCGAACGCCCGCCACGGGAGCCCCTCGTCGCGCGCGTAGACGGGCCGTTCGCCGAGCGTTTCCCCGGCCGCGTCGGTCACCGCCACCGGCTCGAGCGTGTCGTCGTCCGCGTCGTACAACCGAACCACCGCTATCGGGAACCCGAGGACGTCCTCGGCGGCGGTGGCCGCACGCTCGACGACCGTTTCGGCGGCGTGCGCACGCACGAGGTCGTCCGTCGCGTCGTGGAGCGCCCGGAGTGCGTACTCGTGCCGACGGCGATCACCCACTTCGCGGAGCACCCCCATGACTGCGGCACCGTCGTCGAGATCGATCCGACCGCCGTGGGCCTCGATGTCGACGTGCGTTTCGTCCCGTCGAACGCCGGTGAACGTGTAGTGCAGTTCGTCGATCTCGCCGCACTCGCGGGCTTCGATCCGGTCCGCGACACGCTGGCGATCGGACTCGGCGACGATCGCGAGCGGGGATCGCCCGACGAGTTCGTCGCGGTCGTAGCCGAAGATCCCGGCGAGCTTCGGGTTCGCGTACTCGATGCGGTCGTTGCGGACGACGTAGATGCCGACGATGGTCCCCTCGACGAGGCGACGGTAGCGGGACGTCGCCCGATCCATCTCCCGCTCGGCCCGTCGCCTCGCGACCGCGTTCTCGATCCGGTTCGCGAGCACCACGTGCTGGTCGGCGTCGGTGTCCTTCCGCAGACAGTCGGTGACGCCGGCGGAGATGGCCTCGCCGGCGGTCGCCTCACTGTCCTCTCCAACGAAGAGGACGAAGGGGAGATCGGGATGCTCGTCACGGACCGCACCGAGGAACTCGAGTCCGTCGCGCTCCGGCAGGTCGTGGTCGCTGACGACGCAGTCGATGGATCCGTCGAGCCGGTCGAGCGCGTCGCGGGTGGTGGATTCGGTCACGACGTCGAACCCGTCCCGGTCGAGAAACGACGCGACGGAGTCGAGAACGGCCGCGTCGTCGTCCACACGCAGCACCCGGATCGGATCGCCCATGCTCGGGCACTGGTCGCCGAAGGATAATCATTGTTCCCCGCCGACAGCGCGGCTCGACGGGTTCCGGTCGACGACCGCTGCGGGAGGTTCGGTTCCCGCGCACCGCTTCTCGTTCCGGCGGGAGAACCGCCGAGACACGCGCTGTGTCACCCATAGGTTTTTACTTCAGGCCATACTGTGAATCAATAGTACCGTGGATACGTCGAACGATCGAACGCACAGGGATGGGTTCGGCGAGTGAACCCGTCGTTCGAACCGGTGGAGCGAGACACGGGCATCGCGGTCGTGGACTCGATAGAGCGCCACCGGTACGCGCTCACGACACCGGAGGCGGTCGCGCCGACGGTGGCGGACACCGACCGATTCCGGTTTCCAGTCGACGCCGCCGTCTCGATCCACACCGCCGCGCTCTCGCTGCCGAGCGTGGTCTCGGTTCACCTCCGCGACGAGTCCGGAACGATCGTGGCCCAGGCCGAGCACTTCGCCAACGAGGAGCTGCCACACGGCGAGTACACGATCGAACTGAGCGCGCCGATCAAGCTCTACTGTCGGGTCGAGAGCACGGTCACGGTGACCGCCGACGTCGAGGGCATGACGATCGAGTTCGACGACGCCACCGAGGTGGTGGTGGGCGCACGATCGCACCACGAGCGTCCCGCCGCGACGGTCACGACCACGACCGATCCCGAGGACATGATGGCCGCGATCTCGACGTTCGGCTCCGCGCTCAAGACGACCTCGCCCGAACGCTCCTACCCCACCCTCCGGGGCCACCCGCCGACCGTCGAACTCGGCGACGAACTCGACCTCGCGGGGCTCGAACCGCCGGACACGGGCGTGACCATCGAAGTGCCTCCCGAGTGCCGCTCGATCTTCGTGGTCGCACCGCTCGCGTACTATCTCGGGGCGCGCGTCCGCCCCGGCGACGAGCCCCGCCTGCGAACGGATCGGGGGCTCGACCACTCGCTCGACGGGCCCTGTGGGTTCGAGCGGACCGTCGAGCGCACGCTGAAGGGGACGTTCTTCCTCGACTGCCTCGCGCGGACCGAGGGGCTCTACCCCGTGGCGCTCCACGAGCGTGAGGCGGTCGAGGCGAACATCGATCTCGACCTCGCCGCACTCTACGATCGACCGATCGCCGAACGCCTCGACGCGTATCTCGACGTGCCGTTCGCGGCCGTCGAGGACCACCTTCCCGAGTGGAAGCTCACCTCCCACGTCGAGCCCGCGCCGACGAGCGTCGAGACGCTGCCCTTCCTCGTCGACGATCTCGCGGTCGTCCGGTGTGCGAGCACGGAGTCGGTCGCGCGCTCGACCACGCTGACGTTCGACGGGGGGGTGGAGGCCGCGAGCGCGGGGCGCGAGGACGCGTTCACCCGGAGTGCGAGCACCACGCGGAGCACGGGTTCGAGCGTGGGCCCGGGGATCGACACCGAGTTCGTGAGTCCCGAGGCGACCGACTCGCTCGAAGCGGCGTGGGTCGGCGAGGGGCTGCCCCTCGGTGCGAGCAAGACCTCGGTCGAGGCCTACCGGAACCGCCTCGACAGGACGCCCGCCGACGGCGACATCGACATCACCGTGGTCTGCAACGACGCCGAGATGGCCGAGGAGCGCGACCTGATCGAGGACGTCTACGGCGACCGCGACGAGCTGCCGTTCGACGTCTCGCTGCATCGCGACCTCACGACCGCCGAACTCGAAGGGCTGCTCTCGACCCGGACGGACTTCCTCCACTACATCGGCCACGTGGACGAGGGCGGGTTCGAGTGTGTCGACGGCGAGCTCGACGCGAACACGCTCGACACCGTCGGGGTGGACGCCTTCCTGCTCAACGCCTGCCAGTCCTACCGCCAGGGGATGGCGCTGCTCGACGCCGGTGCCATCGGCGGGATCGCCACCCTCACCGACGTGCTCAACTGCGAGGCGGTCCGGATGGGCCGGACGCTCGCGGCCCTGCTCAACGCCGGCTTCCCGCTCCAGTCCGCCCTCAACATCGCCCGCGGCGAGAGCATCATGGGCAACGAGTACCTCGTGGTCGGCGACGGCGGGCTGACGATTGCGCAGCCAGCTGGCGCTTACCCCAACCTCTTGAACATAGAACGAAATGGCGATACGTTCTATGTTGAAATGAAAACATATCCATCCACCCGAGGCGAAATTGGTGGTTTAGTCATACCATGTATGGAGGACGACAAATATTATTTGTCACCTGGTAGTCTTCCTTCCTTCGATCTGTCTTACGATGAACTACAGGAATTCCTATCCCTCGAAAACGTGCCTGTGAAGACAAGTGGACGGCTGTCGTGGGCTACTGAATTGGACGTTGACGAGATTAGCTAAGGCCCGATGGTCCCAGCGTTATTGCCGGCGGCCACGGGAGCTGCCTGAGACAGCAGCACCATCAGTCCGAACAGCGCGCTGAGCAGTTTCGGGTGGTTCTTGAGCTCGGATCGGACGTCGATGTTGTCGTCGGACATCACAGTTCATCCAACGGGTGCACCTGATATGAATATTTTCGAACGTATTCGACATCATTGATAAAAATATTATCGGTGAATTAAACTGCAGAAGACCCAGTATAACGTGAAACTGGCACGTATCCACCACAGAGAGGCGCTGAAGCCACCGTTGACCGGACGACGTAACTTGGTTCTTACCACATACGATCGAAGTAGTACGGATTACGACAGCGATGGTGGGGAGTGGCGCGCGATCGATCCATCGGTCACCCCAGCTCGACTGCGCGGCCGATCGACATCGACGGGCGTTCGCTCCGCGCGCCGGCCGAACGGCACGCGGAACTCACGGTGCAGTACGACGACGGGAACACTCGATCGAGCCGCGTAGCTGGGGACGACGTCGAAGCTCAGAAAGCAGCGGTCGCGGGACTCGGGCGATAGTGCGACGGCGTTACGACAGTTTCTCGCGGTGGTCCTGCCAGCAGTCGGCGCAGAGCTGCCGATCGACGGACACCCGCTTGACGCCCGTCTCGTCGCCCATGAACTGGCTCGTCGAGCGCGTCTCGTCCTCGATTTCGAGGATCACCCGGTAGCGGGGACGCTCCTCGGAAACCTCCTCGCCACACATGGGACAGGCGTTCATTTTACGGATAATAGAGCGAATAGCACATAAAATTACTGCTCGCGTCAGCGACTCGACCGCGTGAATCTTTTCCCGATCGACGGAAAATCCAGTCATACATCAAAGATGATAAAATACTCTCGACCGATGCACGGTCCCCGAGACTCGATAGCGCCCCACGGATTCGACGAACGGACCAGAGAGGGTATTGGCGAGCGGTTCCAACGATCGACGATGAAGCGGCGCTCGGTCCTCAGAGCGTGTGCGGGTGGCGCGGCCGCGATCACGGCGGGCTGTCTCGACGCGGTCGGCCTCCGGACCCAGTCGGCGTGGCGCGATCCGCCCCTGGTGGACGACCGCCCCGACGGTGTCTACTACCCGGCAGTCACCGAGGGGATGGCGAAGTACGGCACGACCACCGCGGGGCCGTACACCGTCGCGCTCACCTACTCCTACCCGCATCGGTTCTGGCAGGTCACGGGGAGCCAGCTCGAAAAGACCGTGGTCGGCTCCGACGACGCGGTGCATCTGATGGCCTCGATCTGGGACGCCCGATCGAATACGGTGGTCCCGATCGATGCCGGCCTCTCGGCCGAGGTCACGACCGAGGACGGCGAACTCGTCGCCGAGGAGGTCATCTACCCGATGCTCTCCCAGCAGATGGGGTATCACAACGGTGCGAACTTCGAGCTCCCCGGCGACGGCAGCTACCGCGTGGCGATCTCGATCGGCGGCACCGCGATGGACCGGACCGGCCGGTTCGCGGAGCTGTTCGACGAACCACGCACCGCGACGTTCGCGTTCGCGTTCAGTTCGGAGGAACTCTACGACATCGAGATCCGGCGGCTGGACGAGAAAGCCGGCAGTCGCGGCGCGATCGAGCCGATGGAGATGGGACTCCCGGTCGGGCGCGCGCCACCGGTGGCGCGGTTGCCAGGCGTACCGATCGGACGGGCGACCAGCGGCGACGCGGTGTTCCCCGTGCGGGCGATCCCCGACGACTCGGGCGCGACCCGGATCGCCGCGTTCCCCCGGACGCCGTACAACCGGATCGTCCTCCCGCTGATGGCGCTCTCGGCCACCGTCGAGCGGAACGGACGGAGCGTCGGTGAGGACCCCCTCACCCGGACGCTCGATCCACAGTTCGGCTATCACTACGCGGCCCCGTTCGAGGACGTCCGGCCGGGCGATACGCTGGGGCTGTCGGTCGAAACGCCGCCGCAGGTCGCCCGCCACGACGGCTACGAGACGGCCTTTCTGGAGATGGAGCCGATGGAGCTCTCGGTTCCCGACACGATCGCGTGAGTCGCGATCGGGTCGCTCGGTGGGTGACTCCTCACGTGGCTGTGGGCAGCGAGAGCAGCCAGAGGCTCACCACCGTGTACCCGATCATCACGGCGACGAACGGGTACTGGCTCCGGATGGCCTGGAGTCGGCTCGGGAACAGCTCGTACGCGCGTGCGTGAGCGATCCAGACCGCAAGCAGGTGGCCGACGAGGACGAACGCGACGTTGAGCCCGTTCGCGAAGCCCGGCACCGCGAGCACCAGCGGGTTCGCCGGCGGCGAGAACGGACTCGCGAGGCTCTCGACGAGCATCGGGACGTTCGAGACGAACAGCCAGAAGTAGTGTGCGAGGTGATAGCCTGCCGCGATGGCGAGCAGCGGCGGTGCCATCCACGTCCCGATCTCGCGGGCACTGCGGTACGTCTCCGCGGAGTGCCGCGAACGCCGTGCCGCGACCCAGTACGCCCCCAAAAAGAGCGCGTACCCGGAGACGAACAGCCCGAACAGGACGAGCACGCGGGGAACGACGCCGGCGAGCGCGTCGACGAACGCGGTCCCGGGTCGGGTCGTGACGAATCCGCTGAAGGTGAGCTCCCAGATCAGCGCGACCGCGAAGGCGACGTCCGCGGTGTCGACGTCCTCGACCGCGGCGAGCGCCGATCCCGGGAGCGAGAACGCCAACCCGTCGTCGGTTCGCCGGAGCGGCGCGACCCGTCCGTAAAACCGGAAGGCGACCGCGAGCGGATCCCCGTGCCGAAACCAGGCGTCGGCCCCGAAGACGATCCCGCCCAAAAGCGTGTAGATGGTGTAGCCGGCGACCGCGACCGCGAGAACTCGGGGTACTGTCGCGACCGGGGCAGCCGTCTCGACGAACACCGCCGCGAGCAGCCCTGCCGTCGCGGGCCAGACGCCCCACCGCTCGGGATACGCGTGGAGCCGGTCGACGGGAACCACCTCGACGAGCGTCCGCCACGGGTTCAGTACCGGCCACGGGTTCCCGACGAGGTACGCGGCCATCGTGAGGCCGGCCCGCACGCCCGCGAAGACCACGACGACCGCGAAGCTCACCGTCGGGATCTGCGGGCCGGTGAACCCGAGGTAGATCACGAGGGCGAGGAGCACGACCCCCACGACGCGGCCGAGCCGAACAGTCCAGAGCCGGAACGAATCGCGCGTCGGAACAACGCGATGCCACGCGTGGATCGCGTGGATGAACGTCCGGTCGGTAACGACGCTCGCGAGAAGGCCGGATACCCCGACGACCGCACCGCCGGTCAGGAGGTAGAGCCACCGCGGGACGCTGACCGACTCGCGCGCCCCGCTGCTGAGACCCACGGCGGCGTTGCTGGCCGCGACGACCTCGACCACGCAGAGCGCGCCGACCGAAACGACGAGTGCGGACGCCCCGTGAATCGCGAGGCGACGGCCGAGGTTCCCGAGTCGGGCCATCTGTCCGAAGTAGCCGCCACGAGCCAATGTACCTGACGACCCCGAGCCGGTGCGTCACTCG
The DNA here is from genome assembly GCF_000334895.1 of Halococcus agarilyticus. Lineage (NCBI taxonomy): Archaea > Methanobacteriati > Methanobacteriota > Halobacteria > Halobacteriales > Halococcaceae > Halococcus > Halococcus agarilyticus. The sequence goes on from NZ_BAFM01000003.1 coordinate 130,113, forward strand.
GTCACACCAGGCCAAACGGATTTGTCGACGGCGAGCGACGCGCGTGCATGAAGGCCGTCGTGCTCGCTGCCGGCGAGGGGACGCGACTCCGGCCCCTCACGGACGAGACGCCGAAAGGTCTGCTCGACGTCGGCGGGAAGCCGATCCTGAGTCACTGTTTCGAGGCGCTGGTCGATCTCGGAATCGAGGAACTGGTCGTGGTGATCGGCTACGAGGGCGAACGAATCGTCGCGCGCTACGGCGAGTCGTTCGCGGGCGTCCCGATCACCTACACCCGCCAGCACGAGCGTGAGGGGATGGCCCACGCGCTCCTGACCGCCGAGGAACACGTCGAGGAGCCGTTCGTGGTGATGGACGGCGACGGCGTCGTGTGGTGTGATCTCCAACCGCTGGTCGACCGCCAGCGCGACCCTGGGATCGATGGGACCGTGCTCGTCGAGGAAGTTTCGGCCGAGGCGGCGCGCGAGAAGATGGTCTGCGTTCTGAGCGAGCGCGACGAGATCGTCGCGCAGGAACAGAAGCCCGAGAACCCGCACGACCCGAGCCTCGTGGCCGCGAGCGTCCAGACGGCGACGCCGGAACTGTTCGACGCGTGTCGCCGCGTCGAGCGCTCGCCGCGCGGCGAGTACGAGATGAGCGACGCCATCCGGCTCCGGATCGCCGAGGGCGCGACCCTCGCTGCCGTCCGGTGTGAGGGCTGGCTGGTCAACGTGAACACGCCCGCGGAACTCCGGCGGGCGGATCGTCTGGTGCGCGAGGAAAGGGAATAACCGGACGTGACCGTCGAGCGAGCCGGCCGACGGACTCAGTCCTCGATGGCCGCCGCGGTGAAGTCGTCGACCGGCATCACCGAGTAGTCCACGCTGAGGGTGTCTCTGGTCGCGCGGATCTTGCCGACGAACGCCGAGATGGTTTCGAGCGAGCCGTCGAGGATGAACAGCTCCATGCAGTAGTGGCTGCCGACGTGGCTGTGGAAGTTCGCCGCGACGAGGTCCTCGTGTTCGTGGCGGAGTCCCATCATCCGCTCCTCGACGCTCGTGGTCTCGTAGTCGAACAGTACTGTGACGACCGCCATGAGATCGCGGTCTTCGAGCCGCGCGTCCTCGAACTCGCCGAGGAGTTCGCGCGCGGCGTCGCGCACCACCTCGCTCCGGCCGGTGTAGCCGTGCTCGTCGCTGAACTCGTCGATCCGATCGAGGAGTTCCTCGGGCATCGAGACGCTGACGACGGTCATGTGTGAACCCACGACCGGATCGATACTAAAGGTTAGCAACGAGCCGGAGGTGAGCCCGTTCGGTTGTGAACTACTCGTCGTCGAGCGCGTGCCACGATAGTCGGGGGTTCCGGGCGGCGTCCGCCTGATCGATCCGGCGCGCCGCCGTTCGTTCCGGGGCGGTTTCGAGGGCTTCGTCGTCGTCGGCCGCGGCCCGGTCGAACGCCCGCGCGAGGTGGTCGAGTGCGGCACGGCTCTCGGCCTCGGTGGGTTCGGTCATCAGCGCCTCGTCGACGATCTCGGGCCACTTCGTGGTCGGCGGATGCACCCCGTAGTCGAGCATTCGCTTCGCGACGTCGGCCGCGTCGCGGTCGGCGCTCGCGACGAACTCGTGGTGGAACGGCTCGAAGGGGATGTCGTAGTCGATCTGGCTGGCGAGGTAGTTCGCGTTCAGCACGGCCTTCGCGCTCGTGTCCCTCAGTCCAGGATTGCCGAGCCGCGCGATGTACGCGTAAGTCTTGACGAGGACGAGCCAGTTGCCCGCGAACCCGTGGACCTTGCCGATCGAGTGCTCGGGTTCGAACCGCTCGTAGCTCGCGTCGTCGCTCGCCGCCTCCCCGTCGTCAGGTTCGTCGGCATCGGTCTCCCTGACCTGAGGCGTCGGGAGGTACGGCGCGAGTTCTTCGACCACGCCGACCGGACCCGCACCCGGGCCGCCGCCGCCGTGGGGCGTCGCGAACGTCTTGTGGACGTTGTAGTGCATCACGTCGAAGCCCATGTCTCCTGGCCGGGCACGGCCGAGGAGTGCGTTGAGGTTCGCGCCGTCGTAGTAGAGCAATCCGCCGGAATCGTGGACGATGTCGGCGATTGCCTCGATGTCGCGCTCGAACAGTCCGAGCGTGTTGGGATTGGTGAGCATCAGCGCCGCCGTGTCGTCGCTCACCGCGGCTTCGAGCGCGTCGACGTCCACCCGACCGTCGTCGGCGCTCGGGAGCGAGACCACCCCGTAACCCGCAAGCGCCGCGCTCGCGAAGTTCGTTCCATGGGCACTCTCAGGAATGATGATCTCGTTGCGGTCGTTGCCCCTTTGCTCGTGGTAGGCCTTCGCGATCAGGATGCCCGTGAACTCCCCGGCGGCCCCGGCGGGCGGCTGGAGGGTGACTGCGTCCATCCCGCCGATCCGCGCGAGGGAGTCGGCGAGTCGATGGCGGAGTTCGAGGTTGCCCTGGACGCTGTCGGTCGATCGGTCGGGGTGGGTGGCGGCTGCGGGAAGCGCCGCCACGTCCTCGGTGAACGCCGGGTTGTACTTCATCGTACAGCTCCCGAGCGGGAACGGACCGTTCTCGACGCCGTAGTTCATCTGGGACAGTCGGGTGTAGTGGCGCGCGAGCTCCGGCTCGGCGGGATCGGGGAGTTCGATTCCATCCCGTGTGAGATCGTCGGGCAGCGGCGCGTCGTCGGTCTCGACCGCTCGCGAACTCTTCTCGGCGAGCAGCGGCTCGTAGACCTCGCCGCCTTCCTCGGGGGTCTCGCGCGTCCAGCGGGCTTGATCGAACTTCATGCGACGGCCTCCACGGCCGCCACGAGATCGTCGACGCAGTCGGCGTTCGTCTCGGTGACACAGACCTGCACGAGGTGGTCGTCGATCGCGTGGATCGCGTATCCCTCGGTTTCGAGAGCGTCCTTCAGGGCCGACGCCTCGCGATCGGTCCGGGCGACGACTTCCCGGAAGTGGTGGCGGTCGTGGACCGGGGCCGTGACGCCGTCGATCGTGTCGAGCCGATCGGCGACCTCGCTCGCCCGCGTGACGCTCTCCTTCGCGAGATCGACGAGGCCATCGGGACCGAGCCACGCGACGTGCATCGCGGCCCGGAGCGCGACCCACGCCTGGTTGGTGCAGATGTTCGAGGTCGCGCGCTCGCGCCGGATGTGTTGTTCGCGGGTCTGGAGCGTGAGGGTGTACGCCCGCCGTCCCTCGCTGTCCTCGCCCGTCCCCACCAGCCGTCCGGGAACCTGGCGGAGGAACGCCTCACGAGTGGCGAACAGTCCGAGTCCCATCCCGTCGGCCGCACCGAGTCCGAGCGCGGCGTCGCCGACCACGACGTCCGCACCGACGCTCGCTGGTTCTTCGAGCAGCGAGAGCGCCACTGGATCGGAGCCGAGACAGAACAGTGCGTCGTGATCGTCGGCAAGCTCGCCGATCTCCCCGAGACGCTCTTCGATAGTGCCGCGAACAGTGGGGTTCTCGGCGTAGATCATGACGCAGTCCTCGTCGACCGTTTCGGCGAGCGCGTCGCGGTCGACGATCCCGTCGTCCATCGGATAGGAGTCGACGCCGGCGTCGGTGCCAGCGAGGTAGCTGTCGAGCACCGCACGCCGGCCGTCGTGGAGGTGTTCGGGGACCAGCACGCGGTCGCCGCTCGTCGCGCGCACCCGGACCGCGAGCGTCGCGGCCTCACCGAGCGCGGTCGCGGCGTCGTACATCGAGCAGTTCGCCACCTCCAGGCCGGTGAGTTCGACCAGCATCGACTGGTACTCGAACAACGCCTGGAGGAACCCCTGGGCGACCTCGGGCTGGTACTGGGTGTACGAGGTCAGGAACTCCGAGCGATCGGCGAGGTGATCGACCGCCGAGGGGACGTAGTGGTCGTAGTGGCCCCGACCGAGGAACTCCACGAGCTCGTGGTTCCGATCGAGCATCGTCGCGATCTCCTCGCGGATCGCACGCTCGCTTCGGGGTTCGATGTCGAAGCTCCCGTCGAACTCGATCGTCTCGGGGATGTCGAACAGGTGGTCCTCGCTCTCGACGCCGACCGCGTCCAACATCGCCGTGGTTTCGGCCGCCGTATGCGGCGCGAACGGGCTACCGCGGCCGCCGTGCGGGTGTTCGTCGCTACTCACGGAACCGCCCTCCAGTGGACTGGAACGGCATTGGCAAGGCTTGCGGGGGATGGCATATCAGACCGTCGTTTGCACGGTTTCGAACCGGAACCGTGCTCGACTGCGCTGGTTTCGCTCCGTTGGCGACGAAACCGTTCGTGGGCGTTGGACTGCCGAGCCGATCACTCGATCTGGTCGCGGTACGCGTCGGCGTCGAGGAGATCGTCGAGTTCGTCGGGATCGTCGAGATCGACTTCGAGCATCCACCCCTCGCCGTAGGGGTCGTCGTTGACGAGCTCGGGCGCGTCGAGCAGCGCGTCGTTGGTCGCCGTCACGGTGCCAGAAACCGGCGAGTAGAGATCGGAGACAGCCTTGATGGATTCGACCACGCCGAACTCCTCGTCGTGGACGATCTCGTCGCCCTCCTCGGGGAACTCCACGAAGACGATGTCGCCGAGCTCGTCCTGAGCGAAGTCGGAAATTCCCACGCGGGCCGTGCCGTCTTCCGCACGGGTCCACTCGTGACTCTCGAGGAACCGCAACTCGTCGGGGATCTCGAAGCTCATCGTTCGAGGAATGGGAGCGCCCGGGTACGTGCCTCTTTCGGCTCCCCCCGCACCCTGACCGCGATCGTGGTTCCCGGCTCCGCGTACTCGGTTGGAACGTAGCCCATCCCGAGCGGGGTCGAGAGGGTGGGACTCATCGTTCCGCTCGTGACCGTGCCGATGGTCGTCCCCTTGGAATCGGTGATCTCGTAGCCGTGGCGGGGCACGCCACGGGTTTCGAGTTCGAACCCGACGAAGCGCTCGTCGGGGCCCGCCTCCGCGACGTGGGCGAGCGCGTCGCGGCCGACGAACTCGGTGTCGAGATCGACCGCGAAGCCGACGTCGGCCTCGAAGGGGTTCCGAGGGTTCTCCTCGTGGTGGAAGTCCTGGCCCGAAAGCAGGAAGCCCGCCTCGATTCGGAGGGTGTCGCGTGCGCCGAGCCCACATGGTTGACAGTCGAAGGCGTCCCAGACTGCTTCGGCCTCGCCCCACGGGACGATCAGTTCGAGGCCGTCCTCGCCGGTATATCCTGTTCGCGCCGCCAGGCAGTCCGAATCGGCGACGGTGGCGTCGGTCGCCGCAAACCGCCCCAGATCGGCGAGCGGTTCGCCCGCGTCGTCGGCCGCGCTTGCGACGAGGCCGACCGCGTCGGAGCCCTGGATCGCGAACATCGCGTACGCTTCGGTGCGGTTTTCGACCGTCGCATCGAGCCCCCACTCGTCGCGGTGGGTCGCCCACCGCTCGGCCATCTCCTCGTCGTGGCCCGCGTTCGGGACGAACAGGAAGTCGGCGTCGTGGGTCTCGGGGAGTCGGTAGATCACCGTGTCGTCGAGGATCGTGCCCTCGGTGTCGGTGATCATCGCGTACTGCGCACTTCCATGTGCGAGCGCGCTCACGTCGTTGGTGGTGAGACGTCCGAGGAGTTCAGCGGCGTCCGGGCCCGAGACTTCGATCTCTCCCATGTGCGAGACGTCGAACTTGCCGACTGACTCGCGGACGCTCTCGTGCTCCGTTCGAATCGAATCGAACTCGACGGGCATTTCCCAGCCGCCGAACTCGGTAGTCTTCGCGCCGTGAGCGTCGTGGATCGTGGCCAGCGGCGGTTTGCGAAGTTCCATACCGGTGTCTCGTCCCCCGCAGCCTAATGGTTTGGTAGTATCGAACGAGAGCCGTATCCCGCAACACCCCGGTCGAGATCGTCTCGAACGCCGGACGGCTCACGGGTCGTGCGGTGATCCTGCGGTGACGACGGAGTGGTGGTGGCCCGTTGCTGTGTGGTTGGTACGGTTGGCGCGCGCTGCGTCGAGCGGGACGGCTTCTTCGCGCGGCGATTTCCGAACGCCCGTGAGCAGACGCCGTTCATCGGCGCGCGACACCGTGCGAGGGATGACTGAGCGGAGTGAGCGAAGCGAGCGACGCGAAGGAATCGGGCTGGGGAGGCTCGTGGCTTGCGGTTCTCATCTGCATCGGCATCGCAGCGGTTTCGTCGATAGCGATAGCGACCGACGTGACAGTAACCACGACAGCGACCGCAAACGGCTCGAAAGCCCCGAGGCGCTCGACGGATGGCTCGCTACTCGCCGGCGAGTCGACGTACCACGACGATCGCGAGGCCCGCGAACGCCGCGACCACGCCGAAGCCAGCCCCTTCGCCGGCGCTCGTCCCTTCGCCGGCGCGCGATTCGATTTCGGTCCCCGCTCCGGCCCCAGCCGTTTCGGTCAGGGTCGTCCGCCCTTCGTCGACGGTTTTCGTCGCCGCCCCCGTCGTTCGGTTCCCGACCGTGGCTCCGTCGGTGCCGGTGGTCCCGTTCGTGCTCGTGGAGTCGTTTGCGGCTCCCGTCGATTCCGGCGATCCGCGCGACGGGACGATCCGATGGACCGCACCGCCGAGATCGCCGCCGGCCGTCAGCGCGTAGAGTTCGCCGTCGTCGTCCCGACCGACGTCGAGCAAGTATCCCCCGAGTTCGCCGTCCTCGGCCCCCGCGATCGTGAGCTTCTCGAACTGCCACAGCCCCTCCTCGGCGGGCGTCGCCGCGAACAGCGATCCCTGGGGACTGCCGTCCTGGCTGTAGTCGCCGAAGACGAACCTGCCGCCGAGCGCGTCGATCGTGCCGTCGTAGACGTACCCCCCGATGACCGAGATGCCGATGGATTCGCCGTCGCGGGAGTGGGGGTACTCGATCACGGGATCGCGGAGCGGTTCGCCGTCGCGGACGTCCGAGGGCGTCGAATCGGGACACTCGTCGGCCTCGTCGCCCGTACTGAAACAGTGCGTGCCCTCCTTCACGTTCCAGCCGTAGTTGCCGCCCTTCACGACCCGATCGACCTCCTCGTAGCGGTTCTGGCCGACGTCGCCGACGTAGAGCTCACCGTTCGAGAAGCCCATCCGCCACGGGTTGCGAAACCCCCACGCGAACTGCTCGTCGAGGCCGGCTTCGCCCACCAGCGGGTTGTCGTCCGGAATGTCGTAGGGTCTGTCCTCCCCTTCGCTGTCGACGTCGATCCGGAGGACGCTCCCGAGCAGGTTTTCGGTCACGTCCTGACCGTTGCCGCCCTCGTTTTCGTCATACCAGTCTTCGGCGTGGCCGGTCCCGACATCGTTGGCCCGGCCGCCGTCGCCGAACGGGACGTAGAGGTAGCCGTCCGGACCGAACCCGAGCGCGCCCGCGTTGTGGTTGCTCTGGGGCTGGGGGACTTCGAGGAGTCGGCGCTCGGTGTCGGGTCGCCCGACAGTTCGGTCGTCGTTCGCGCGGAACTCGGCGAGCACCGCCGTATGGGAGTAGCTGTCGGGCGTCTCGTCGGTCGACGGCGCGCTGTAGCGCAGGAAGAACCGGCCGTTCGATCCGAACTCGGGATGGAAGGCAAGCCCGAGCAGGCCCTGTTCGCCCTCGACGGGCGTCATCCGATCGCTCACGTCGACGAACGACTCCTCGCGCCGGCCGTCCGCGTCGACGACGTACACTTGGCCGGGCCGATCGACCACGAACCGACGGTCGTCGCCCGAGGGGGTCGCGAAGTCGACCGGCTGCTCGAACCCCTCGGCGACGGTGTCGAGCCCGACGGTCGGCCCCTCCGGAACGGGGCCACCGTCCTGTGCGACCGCGCTCCCGCTCGCGATGGGCCCACCACCGCCAGCCAGACCGACGACTGCACCGACTGCACCGGCCACGGTCGTTCGGAGCAGTCGGCGACGGGACACCGCCGAACGGTTTCTCTCGGCGTCGTCGCCCTTCCCCGCTGCTGTCGTGTGGTTCACTACCGACATCGAGTGGCCGTTCGACCAAAGGCCTGACGCCACGGGAAATCGACCGAGAGTCCCCGAACCCGTTCTACCGCCCGACGAGGCGGCGTGCGGCGACGCCCGCGAGGCCGGCGAGGGCTGCGAGGACGCCGAACCCGGGCCCCTCGGCGTCGCTCGTTTCGTTCGCGCCCGTTCCGGTCGCGCTCACCGATGTCGGTTCGCCTCCTGACGTCGTGGTCGTTTCCGTCCCCCTGGTTTCGGTAGCGGCCGCCGTGGTCGTTTTCGGTCCTGCGGCGGTCGGTTCGGCCGTCGCCCGCCCCATAGTCGTCGCTTCGACTGTCCCGGTTGCGGTCGCACGCGCCGTCGTCCCCTCTGTGCCGGTCGCCCCGTCGGTCTTCGTCGCTGCCGTCTCGGTGGTTCCCGGATCGGTCATTGCAGACGTCTCGGTTCGCGTCTGGGTCGTCCCCGTGGCCGTCGCCTGGTCCAGCTCCCCGGAAACGAGCCTGTGGACCGCCCCACCGAGGTCGCCGGCGGAGGTCAGCGCGTAGAGTTCGCCGGCGTCGTCCCGACCGATGTCGATCAGGTACCCGCCGAGCTCGCCGTCCTCGGCCCCCGCGATCGTGAGCTTCTCGAACTGCCACAGCCCCTCCTCGGCGGGCGTCGCCGCGAACAGCGATCCCTGGGGACTGCCGTCCTGGCTGTAGTCGCCGAAGACGTACGTGCCGTCGAGTGCGTCGACCGATCCCTCGTGAACGTACCCCCCGATGACGGAGAGTCCGATCGGCTCGCCGTCACGGGAGTGGGGGTACTCGATCACGGGATCGCGGAGCGGTTCGCCGTCGCGGACCGCCTGCGGTGTCGAATCGGGACACTCGGCGGGGATCTCGCTCGGGTTCGCGGTGCTGTAGCAGTGCGTGCCCTCCTTCACGTTCCAGCCGTAGTTGCCGCCCTTCACGACCCGGTCGACCTCCTCGAACCGGCTCTGGCCGACGTCGGCGACGTAGAGTTCGCCATCGGAGAACCCCATCCGCCACGGGTTGCGAAACCCCCACGCGAACTGCTCGTCGAGGCCGGCTTCGCCCACCAGCGGGTTGTCCTCGGGGATCCCGTAGGGTTTCTCCTCTCCTTCGCGATCGACGTCGATTCTGAGGATCGAGCCGAGGAGGTTCTCGCCGACGTCCTGCCCGTTGCCGCCCGTGTTCTCCTCGTACCAGTCCGCGGCGTGACCGAGGCCGGTGTCCCGTGACCCGCCGCCGTCGCCGTACGAGGCGTAGAGATAGCCCTCGGGCCCGAACGCGAGCGCGCCGCCGTTGTGATACTTCGTGGGTTCGTCGACCGCCAGCAAGGGTCGCTCGGAGCCGTCGACCACGCCGCTCGCGTCCTCGGTCGCGCGGAACTCCGAGAGGAGTTCGGTGTGTGAGAACCCATCGGGGGCGTCCTCGGCCAGCGGGGCGCTGTAGCGCAGGAAGAAGCGCCGGTTCTCGTCGAACGCGGGGTGGAAGGCGATCCCGAGCAGCCCGCGCTCGCCGGTGCGCTCGGCGAGGCGATCGGCGATATCGAGGAACGGCTCCCCGCGCCCGCCGCCCGATGCGACGGTGTACACCTGGCCGGGCAGGTCGACCACGAACCGACGGCCGTCGCCTGGCGCGCTCGCGAAGTCGGTCGGCACCTGGAACCCGTCGGCGACGGTGTCGAGCCCGACGGTCGGCCCCTGCGGCACGGGACTCTCCTCGGTATCGGACGTCTCGGTCGTAGTCTCGGTTTCGATCCCCGATCCGTCGCCGAAGGAGATCGCTCCGCGCATCGTGCCGCTGTGGGGCTCGCAGACGTACTCGGTCACCTCCTCGCTCGCGGTGAATTCGAGGGCCTGGGTCTCGCTCTCCTCGCTCATCACCGCGGTGCGTTCGAGGACGCTCCCCTCGGAATCGAGCAGCGCGAAGTTGTGGCCCATCCCGTCGATGTTCTCCCAGACGACGCGGTAGGTGGTGCCGGCTTCGAGGCTCAGGGTAGGGTTCGTCTCGCCGGCGATCGACTCGGGCGCACGCCCCTGCCAGCCGGCGATCTCGCCGCCGAGTCGGATGATCTCAGGCGACTGGGCCGCAGCGCTGCCGACGCCGCCGACGCCAGCGAGCGCGCCGGCCGCGGTCGCCCCGAGGAACCGGCGGCGGGACGTCTGGAACTCTTCTCGTGTGCGTGGATCACCTGTCATCGTATTCGCCGAGCCGTTGGATGAAGAAAACCAACGGCTGCCCGAGTAAAGCCCTGACGGACTCGGCCGGCGCAACCGCCGGACATCGCCGAGTGCGCTGTGCCCGTCACTCCGTCGATGTCCGCGTTCCCGTGCCGTACCGACTCGCCAGCTGGACCCGATCGCTGCGCCCGCCGTCCCAGTAGAGCCGCACCACCTGGCTGCGGGAGGCCTCGACCGCGACGGCCTCGCCCGCGCGGACCTCACGACTCCACGGGGGGTGACGGCTGTACCCGTCGACGGTCACGACGAGCGCTGCCCCGTCGACGGCCTCCCCGGCGTCGTGCGTGATCCGGACGTGCGTCTCGTTTGCTTGGTGGAACGACCACTCGGCGTCCGGGGGATCGACCCGGTTCGCCGGGACGTTCACCGCGATGACGACGCCGACGACGATCACCACCACGAGTGCGACGACGAGCGCTGCCCCGATGACGTTCAGCAGCCGATCGCCGTCGTCAGCCATGTATTCTCACGGTTCTCCGTGGCGTGCGTTCGATAGCCGAGAGGGAAAACTGGACACTAATTGACGCCGCGTAGGGACCGCAATGGCAAAAAGGGCCTTGCTGGTAGGTTCGGCTGGTCATAGACTTGTTGGAGCCTATCTTATATCAGAAAAATATACTTCATTTGCCGAGTAAATCAGAATCATCGTCCGGTTCGATCTCGCCCTGCCACCCTCGGGCAGCTCTAATGACTGCAGCTTTTCGATCCGTGATATTGAGAACTCTACTTTCGAGACTCTCGGTATAACCGACGAGCTCAGCTTCGGTTTCGATAAGATAGTATCCATTACTGCCAGAGGCGATCGGTAGCCCCTCCTCAAAAATCAACTCACGGACGATGGATCGCGTGTTGGGGAATGAGCCGATGTCATCGACTTCGATGTCGTCGTTGATCTGTCGCGATGAGATCGGGTTCGCTGCTCCTTGGTGATTGAGAATAAGATTCCGGACTTCCGCTTTCACTTCATCATCTGATGCCATACCACAGCACAGTCTGGCGAGCTTAAAAATCTAGGATCTAGTTAACATAACTGTCTCAAAGATCGATTTTGCTCCCGTGGTAGACCGATTCCAACTCGTTGCGGAGTAGATGAGCAAGATAATCGTTGTTGGCGTCTTCAGCACGCTGGATCGCTTCGACGAGTGCCTTATCCAGTTCGGCTGTCTCTGCATCTTCGTAGGTGCGCTTGTCTGGTAGGTTGGCGGCAATCTTGCGATTAGTGGTAGCTTCCTGGGTTGTGGCCATGCGCCTCGTATTGGCTTCCTCCTATCTAGACTTTTCGGTAGCTGTTAGCCAGCCATGAAGTAGGGTCCGGTAGCGTTTTGAGCGCCCTGATCCTCGATTCGGGCATGACCGACGCCGCGCCGATCACCGGACGTATCGACGATCCCGAAACTGCCCGCGAGTCGGGCCGCCAGAAGATCGACTGGGCGCGCGAGCATATGCCGATCATGCGTGCGCTCCGTGAGGAGTTCGAGGCCGACCAGCCCCTCGCGGGCGAACGGATCGGGATGGCGATGCACGTCGAGGCCACGACCGCCGTGCTGACCGAGACGCTCGCCGCCGCCGGCGCGGAGATCGCCATTACCGGCTGCAACCCGCTCTCGACCCACGACGACGTGAGTAGGGCGCTCGACGCCCACGACGCGATCACCTCCTACGCCGAGCGTGGCGTCGACGACGAGGCGTACTACGCTGCGATCGAGGCCGTGATCGGCCACGAGCCCACTATCACTGTGGACGACGGGATGGACATGGTCGCTGCGATCCACGACGACTACCCCGAACTGATCGACTCGATCCTCGGGGGTTGCGAGGAGACGACGACGGGCGTCCACCGACTGCGCGCGATGGACGACGACGGCGCGCTCCGCTATCCGGTGTTCGCGGTGAACGACACGCCGATGAAGCGGCTGTTCGACAACGTCCACGGCACCGGCGAGTCCGCGCTCGCCACGATCGCGATGACGACGAATCTCTCCTTTGCGGGGAAGACCGTCGTGGTCGCGGGCTACGGCTATTGTGGACAGGGCGTCGCGAAGAAGGCAGCCGGCCAGAACGCCCGGGTCGTCGTTTGCGAGGTCGATCCGCGGCGCGCCCTGGAGGCCCACATGGAGGGGTACGAGGTCCTCCCGATGGCCGAGGCCGCCGCCGAGGGCGACGTGTTCGTCACCACGACCGGCAACCGCGACGTCATCACCGCCGAGCACTTCGAGCGGATGGGCGACGGCGCGCTGCTCGCGAACGCGGGCCACTTCGACGTCGAGATCGACCTCGACGGCCTCTCGGATCTCGCGGCGAGCACCCGCGAGGTGCGGCCTGGGGTGCAGGAGTACGAACTCGACGACGGCACCCGGCTGAACGTGCTCGCCGAGGGTCGACTCGTGAATCTCGCTGCGCCGGTCGCGCTCGGCCACCCGGTCGAGGTGATGGATCAGAGCTTTGGCGTGCAGGCAGTCTGTGTCCGCGAGCTCAGCAGGCAGGAGTACGAGCCGGGCGTTCACGACGTGCCCGACGACCTCGATCGCGAGGTCGCCGAGATCAAACTCGACGCCGAGGGGCTCGCGATCGACGATCTCTCCGACGAACAGACGGAGTACATGGGCAGTTGGGATCACGGAACGTGAGCAACGCCAAGGGCGACCGTCGGGAGCGCGAACTCGTCAACGAACTCGACGAGGCGGGGTTCGCGGTGATGCGCGCGCCGGCGAGCGGCAGCGCGACCGACCGCGAACTCCCCGACGTGCTCGCCGGTGACGACGGCGATTTCTACGCGATCGAGGCGAAATCCTCCGCCGGCGACCCGATCTATCTCACCGGCGAGGAGGTCGAGGCGCTGGTCTACTTCGCGCGGAACTTCGGCGCGAAACCCCGTATTGGAGTGCGGTTCGACCGCGAGGCGTGGTATTTCTTTCACCCCGGCGATCTCCACGTCACCGACGGCGGCAACTACCGCGTCAAGAAGGAGACCGCGCTCGGGGAGGGCACCGACCTCGACGAACTCACCGGTCAGTCGGCGCGCACGCAGTTGGACCAGTACGACGCCTGAGCCGCGGTTCGACGGTCGTCATGCGAGCGTCTGACGTAGATTTAAGTCCCGGCCGATCGTGGCCAAATTCGGGCGCGCCGACGGCCTCGAATCCCCCATCCTCCCACTCGCGCGCCCCGCAAACGGTTCCCGCTGCGACGCCCTCCCCCTCCTCGTGCTCTTTCGACGCTCCTGCCGATCGACCGTCAGGCCTCGCCCGTGTCCCCACGGAGCCGGTCGCGAACGACGGTCACGGCGTCCGGCTCGGCGACCACTGCGAGCTGGTCGCCGGCCTCGATCGCGGTGCGCGGCAGCGGGATCTCCATCGCTTCGCCCGCCCGGCCGTGGGCGTAGATCCGCGCCGCCTCGGGGACGTCGAGGCTGACGACGCGCTCGCCGATCGCCGGCGACCCCTCGGGAACGGTGAGGGTGGTCGCCGCGAGCTTCTCGGTGATGTCGGCGAGAACGTTGAAGTCACCCCCGAGGAGTGCGGTCTTCGCGCCCGCGGCCCCCAGCTGCTCGGGGTAGACGATCTCGTCGACGCCCTCGCTGTACTGCTGGTAGACGTCCTCGCTGAACTCCTCGCTGATCCGCAACACCGTGCGACAGCCGTGATCGTTCGCAGTCGTACACACCGCGAAGTTGGTCTCGGGATCGCCCGTGAGCCCCGCGACCGCGTCGGCGGTGTCGAGATCGGCCTCGGCGAGTACCTCGTCCGCCGCGCCGTCGCCCTCGATGACCGCGAAGCCGGTTTCGCGAGCGCGCTCGACCTTCGCCGGATCGTCGTCGATCACGAGCACGCTATGCCCCTCTTCGGCGAGGATCTGTGCGGTCCGGATGCCGACGCGACCGTAGCCGACGATCACACATCTCATGCGGCCCGGTACGCCACCGGGGATTAAAAACACCAACCCCCTCGACGTTCACTCGCATCGATCGCCGTCGCACGGAACGCCGCTATCCCTCGAATTTTTGCCGACGCCGATCGTCACCGCCACATGGAGATCGAACCGTTCGCGCTCGAACGCTGGTTCGACGAGCACGAACACGACGCCGACATCATGCTCGCCGAGAGCGGCATCCGAAGCCTCGACGCCTCGCGCTTCGATACCGATCCCGGCGAACTCGGCTACGTGATCCCGACCGATGGCGACCCCGATTTCCGGGCGCGGGTCGCCGAGCGCTACGACCGCTCGGCCGACGACCTCCTCTTCACCTGTGGCACGCAGGAGGCCAATCTTCTCACTGTGCTCGCGACTCTCGACCCCGGCGATCACGCGGTGGTCGTGACCCCGACCTACCAGTCACTCCACGCGCTCCCCGCAGCGATCGCGGACGTCACCCGTGTCGAGCTCGCACCGCCTGACTGGCGACTCGATGTCGAGCGGGTCGCCGACGCGATCAAGCCAGACACCAGGCTCGTCGTGGTGAACAACCCGAACAACCCCACTGGACGGTATCACTCCTGGGATCGGGTGACGGCGCTCTACGATCTCGCGGCCGACAACGACGCCTACCTGCTCTGTGACGAGGTGTACCGCCTGCTCGCCGACGATCCCCTCCCGCCCGTGGCGAGCCTCGGCGAGTGGGGGATCTCCACGACGAGCCTCACGAAGGCCTACGGCCTCGCCGGGCTGCGCTTCGGCTGGCTGTGTGGCCCGCCCGAGATCGCCGCCGCGGCGCGGCGCTGGAAGGACTACACCACGATCTCGCCCTCGATCTTCGGCCAGCACGTCGCGCGCCAGGCGCTCGGCCGGGAAGAGACGATCCTCGACGAGAACCGCGCGCACGCCCGCCGGAACCACGAGATCGTCCGCGAGTTCGTCGACGAGCACGGGCTCGACTGGCACGATCCGGTGGGAGTGAACGGTTTTCCGACGATCCCGGACGGGTTCGCGGACGCCCGCGAGTTCTGCCGGACGGTGGTCGACGAGGAGAGCGTGGTGCTCGCGCCGGGCGACGTCTTCGGGTTCGACGACCGGTTCCGGATCGGGTTCGGGCTCCCGGCCGACGAGCTCGACGAGGGCCTCGAACGGGTCGGTCGGATGATCGAAGCACGAACGACCGAGTGAGGCGAGGGCAGCAGGGTCGCTTCCAAACCGTTTATACTGCCGGGTTAGCAATCACGGGCATGGCCAGAGAGCAGACGCAGGTTCGCGATCTCGGCGAAGGGAGCTACGTGATGATCGACGACGCGCCGTGCCGGATCACGGCGTACAGCACGGCGAAGCCGGGCAAGCACGGCAGCGCGAAGGCCCGCGTCGAGGGCAAGGGCGTCTTCGACGAGAACAAGCGCAACTTCACCCAACCCGTCGACGCGAAGGTCTGGGTGCCGATCATCCAGCGCAAGCAGGGCCAGGTCGTGAGCGTCGAGAGCGACGACGTCGCCCAGGTGATGGCGCTCGACACCTACGAGACGTTCACCATCACGAGCGGCGATTCCGACCTCGCGCCCGACGACGAGATCGAGTACCTCGAGATGGACGAGCAGCGCAAGATCGTCTGAGGTGTTCCCCGACGCGAGCGCCGAGCGCGACGACGCCGACTACGTGCTTTGCGGCGCGCCGCTCGACCGCTCGACCACGTTCCAGCCGGGCGCGCGCTTCGGTCCCCGGCGGGTGCGTCAGTTCGCGGAAACCTTCGACGACTACGACCGCCGAACCGGTCGGCGCTTCTCCGAACTCGGGGTCCACGACGCGGGCGATCTCGACGCGTTCGAGGACGTCACGGAGTACCTCGACTTCCTCGCCGGCACCCTGTCGGACGCCGACGACGACGGGGCCGTGCCGATCCTCGTCGGCGGGGAACACACCGTGAGCGCCGCGGGCGTGCGCGCGACCGAGCCCGACGTGTTCGTCTGTCTCGACGCCCATCTCGACCTCAGAGAATCGTACGCGGGCGACGAGTACAGCCACGCCACCGTCACGCGCCACGTGCTCGACGTCGCCGATCGAGCCGTCGTCCTCGGCGCGCGCGCCGGCAGCGAGGCAGAGTGGGAGCGTGCCGACGCGGACGACGTTACAGTAGTGCCGCCCGAAGACGTCGCTGGCTGGAGTCCCGACTTCGACGACGCAACCGAGGTCTACTGCAGCCTCGACATCGACGCCGCCGATCCCGGGTTCGCACCGGGGACCGGCACGATGGAGCCGTTCGGCCTCGCACCCCGCGAACTCCAGTCGGTCGTCCGATCGGTCGCTCCCCACGCATCGGGGTTCGATCTCGTCGAGGTCAACGACCGCGACGACGGCCAGGCCGCCGCGCTCGGGGCGAAACTCCTCCGGGAGTTCGTCTACAGCCACGCCGACGCGCGGCTCGCCGACTGAGGCCGGCAAAAACGGTCGCCGGATCGGTTATTTTCGTCGCTCTTTCGAGGAGTCACTGCTGCGGCCGACGAGGCCGCGTGCTTTGCGCTTGATGCGTCGCTGGGTCTTGCGCGGCAGTCGCCGCCACGCTCTGAGTGCTTTCCTGAACTTGCCCATCAGTGGTCACCTCGTGCTACCCGCAGTTGGCACGACGGTCGCCGTTCGACACACACGCTCTTAACGTCGCGGCCTGAATGGGCCGGAGTGAACCTCTCGACGTTCTGCGGCCGACTCGACGACCGGCTTCGCACCGACGCGTACGCCGATCTCGACGCGAGCGCGAACGGGCTCCAGGTCGGGCCCGACGGCTCGGGGAGAGCGGACCCTCCGATCGAGCGCGCGGCGTTCGCGGTGGATGCGGCGGTCGAGACCGCCGAACGCGCTGCCGACGCGGACGCCGACGTGCTCTGTGTCCACCACGGGCTGTTCTGGGGCGGGTTCGAGCGCGCCACCGGCTCCACCTACGACCGGCTCGCGCCCTTCTTCGCGAACGATCTCGCCCTCTACGTCTCGCATCTCCCGCTCGATGGCCACCCCGAGATCGGCAACGCCGCCGGGCTCGCCGACGCGCTCGGTCTCGGCGATCGGGAGCCGTTCGGCACGCTCGGCCCCGAGCACATCGGCCTTCAGGGGCGTGCGCCCGACGGGTTCGAGCCCGACGAACTCCACGACCGACTCGCCGCCGAGTGCGACCCCGAACGCGGCGTCCGCCATCTCGACTTCGGTCCCGACCGGATCGAGAACGTCGTGATCGCCACCGGCAGTGCAGCGGACTGGCTCGACGAGGCGGTCGCGGCCGGTGCGGACGCGTTCGTCACCGGCGAGGGCAAACAGGCAGTCTACCACGAGGCACGCGAGGCCGGGGTCCACGTCTATCTCGCGGGCCACTACGCGACCGAAACCTTTGGAGTGCGCTCGCTGCAGTCTCTCAGCGAGGAGTGGGGAGTCGAGACGACGTTTCTCGACTGCCCGACGGGGCTCTGAGGAGCGGGCTCTAAGGGATCGGCCATCGAGCCGGTCGATTCAAACCGCTCGCCGGTCGAGTGGCGGTATGGCCGACGACACCGACGAGGGAGCGGACGTCCCGCCACGCGAGGAGTTCCGCCACGATCCGATCGAACACGCCACCGTCCAAGAAGGGATGACCGTCGGACAACTCGTCGATGAATACGGCAAGGCGGGCATCGGTGCGGGCGCGCTCCACGAGGCAGTCGACATCACCGCCGCGATGTTCGATGACGATGTGACGACGTTCGTCGGGCTCGCGGGCGCGATGGTTCCCGCGGGAATGCGCCGAATCGTGGCGGACCTGATTCGGGACGGGCATATCGACGTGCTCGTGACCACCGGCGCGAACCTGACCCACGACGCGATCGAGGCGATCGGCGGCAAACACCACCACGGCCGTGAGCACGGGGACGGAACCGCTCGTGAGCACGACGAGACGCTGCGCGACGAGTGGGTCGACCGGATCTACGACGTCTACCTTCCCCAGGAGCACTTCACGCTGCTCGAAGAGCACCTCCGGAGCGAGGTCTTCCCCGAAATCGAGAAACGGGTGACGATCCAGCGACTGACCGACGAGCTGGGGCGAGCGAACGCGGCGGTGAACGACCGCGAGGACATCGAGGAGGGGGCGGGGATCGCGGCGACCGCCCACGAGCACGACGTGCCGATCTACGCGCCCGCGATTCAGGACTCCGTTCTCGGCCTTCAGGCGTGGCTGTACTCCCAGACCACGGACTTCGCGCTCGACGCGCTCGGCGACATGTCCGGACTGAACGACATCGCGTACGAAGCCGAGAGCACGGGCGCGCTGGTGATCGGCGGGGGCGTCCCGAAGAACTTCGTCCTCCAGACGATGCTGGTCGCTCCCGACGCCTACGACTACGCCGTCCAGTTGACGATGGACCCCGAGCACGCCGGCGGGCTCTCTGGGGCGACCCTGGAGGAGGCCCGGTCGTGGGGAAAACTGGAGAAAGCAGCCAGGAACGCGAGCGTCTACGCCGATGCGACGATCACGCTGCCACTCTTGGTGGCGGGGGCGCGCGAACGGGTCGACGGACAGTAGTCGGGTAGCAGTATCAGCCCTTGTAATCCTTCTGCGGAACGTCGACGATCTCACTACCGGCTTCCTGCCACGCGGTGAACCCACCGTCGAGATGGGCGACGTCAGTGTATCCCATCTCGGCGAGGCGTTTGGCGGCGAGTGCCGACCGGCCGGCCTCGTTGCAGTAGAGGACGTATCGCCGATCGGGCTCGAAGAACTCCTTGTAGTACTTCGTTTCCGGGTCGGCCCAGAACTCGAGCATACCTCTCGGAGCGTGCTCAGCGTCGGGGATCGACCCCTCGATCCAGACCTCGCGGATGTCGCGGATGTCGAGAGCAATCGTCTCGACGGCGGCGAGTTCGGCTTCGAACTCGTCGACCGAGATCGATTCGACGTCGCGTTCGGCCTCCTCGACGAGTCCCCACGCCGATCGTTCGAGAGTGCTCATGACCCCACGTTCGTGGTCTCGGTGATAGCTCTTCGGGGGTGGTGACGTCCGTCCTGCACCACGATTCGTCGGGGCGCAGCGTCCGTCGGGAGCCGAACGCAGCACGGACCATCGATCGAACCGTGTGTGCACCAGGCGGCGTTTTGATGTTGCTCGGGAGCGACGAGAGTATCACATGATTCTCGTCACCGGCGCGACGGGCACCGTCGGTTCGGCCGTCGTCGCAGCACTCTCGGGGAGCGACGATCGGGTTCGCGTCGCCACCAGGGACGTGGCCGCGGTGCGGGACGAACTGGCGGACGTCGACGACTACACCAGGTTCGACTTCACACACCCGGAGACGTGGGGGCCGACGCTGGTCGACGTCGACCGACTGTTTCTCGTTCGGCCGCCGGCGGTCGGGGTGGATCGGGTCCGGGAGTTCGTCGACGCTGCCGCCCGCATCGGTGTCGAGCACGTCGTCTACCTCTCGGTCCTCGGGGCGGAGAAGAACCCGATCTTGCCCCATCGACGGATCGAGCGTCACATCGAGTCATCGGGCGTCGCGCACACGTTCCTCCGGGCGTCGTTTTTCATGCAGAACCTCGCCGAGGTGCATCGGCGCGACATCGTCGAACACGACAAGATCTTCGTTCCGGCAGGGACCGGGAAAACGAGCTTCGTCGACGCGCGCGACGTCGGGGCCGTGGCCGCGCTCGCGCTCACGGAACCGGGCCACGACGGTCGCGCCCACGATCTCACCGGGGCGGAAGCGCTCGCCTACGCCGACGTGGCCGACGTGTTCTCCGGGGTGCTGGGTCGTCGGATCACCTACGCCGATCCCTCGGTGGTCGCGTTCGTCCGCCGGCTGCGGTCGCGGGGAACGCCGCTCCCGTTCGTCGTCGTGATGCTCGGGATCTACACGACCGCGAGGCTGGGGCTCGCAGCGCGGGTGACGCGGGACGTCGAAACCCTGCTCGATCGAGAGCCGATCGCCATGCGGCAGTTCGTCGCGGAGCACGCCGACGCGTTCCGCGAGTGATCGAACGCGAGCGTCAGGCACGCCGAACTCCTCACACCGCCCCGCGTTCGACGGCCTGGCACGGAGAACGCTTTTTGCCGCCGACGGCGGTGAGGGGTGCATGGAGAAAGTCGCGATCGACGAGGTCGACGTCGTCAACAACCCGCTCGGTGTGCATTCGATCCGCAAGCCAGTCTCGCAGGCGCTCGGGACCGACGACTTCGCGATGAACTACTTCGAGCTCGAACCCGGCGAGTCCTTTTCGGGCGGGCTCCACACCCACCACGATCAGGAGGAAGTCTTCTACGTCCAAGACGGCGAGGCGACGTTCGAGGTGGGCCGCGAGCGCGAGGAAGTGTCGGTCGCGGCGGGCGAGTGCATCAGATTTGCCCCCGGCGAGTTCCAGATGGGGACCAACGAATCCGACGAGCGCACGATCGGGTTCGCGCTCGGCGCGCCGAAGGCTCGCCACGACTTCGAGGAGATGGAGTCGATCGTCCCGTGTCGCGAGTGCGGCGAGGAGACTGCTCACGAACTCGACCTCACCGACGAGGGGGCCTTCCATCTGACCTGCACGGAGTGTGGCACCGAGTTCACGATGGGGTAGTCGGTCGGTGCGCGAAAGCGTCATTTTCCCCGACGGCGTAGCGCCGCCGGCCGATGACGAGGCGCGGTTCCGAGCCGGACTCGGCACCCGGCGACGACGAGCCCTATGAGTACCGAGGCCGACACTCGTACCACGTAGGCCCCGATCCCTGACGTCGAACGCGGGTTTAAGACGGAGGACGAACAATCGATCGTATGGCTGCCGACATCTCCGAGCGGATCAGGGAAGTCGCCGAGGCTCGCGGGGTTCCCGAGTCGGAGGTCTTCGAGCAGGCGTTCGAGCGTGGACTCGACGTGCTCTGGGAGGACGTCGTGCTTTCGAAGTATCTCGACGACGAACTCAGCCGTGATGCAGCTATCGAGCGCGTCGGACTGGCGAAAATCGAACGCGCCGAGCGCGAACGCGATCTCGTCGAGCAGGACGTCGATTGGGGTCTGAATGCGTGACGCTCGCGGCGGTCGCTGACACGGGGCCACTCATCCATCTAGCGGAAGTCGATGCGCTTTCGTTGCTGTCCACTATCGACGATCTCTCCGTTCCGAAAATCGTCCACGACGAACTCACTGTCGGTGGAGTGCCGAACGAGCTCGGCGACGTGGAGTACGCTCTCGTGGACGTGACTGTGGACGAACGCGAAACCGATCGGTTGGACCCCGGCGAAACGGCTGCGCTGGCCATCGCAGCGGAGCGCGATGCTGTGCTACTGACTGACGACCTGGCCGCCCGCGAAGCCGCTGCCGAGGCCGGGATTGAGGTCCACGGCTCCATCGGTGTCATCGCACTCGGTCACGCCCGCAGACGTCTCGATCGCGACGAGGCGGCAGCGCTCATGAGAGCCCTTCAGCGCGAGACGAGTCTCTTCGTGACCGACGCCGTTATCGAGCGCGGTATCGAAATGCTGGACGAACAGTCGTAATCAGGAGTCAGCACATGGAACACGAGAAAGTCGATCTCGAAGCGAAATTCGCCCAGTTCGACGAACAGTGGTCGCCGAAGCTCGTCGGCGAACTCAACGGCCAGGCGGTCAAACTCGCCAAGCTGGAGGGTGAGTTCGTCTGGCACCATCACGACGAGGCCGACGAGCTGTTCCTCGTGCTCGACGGCCACCTCACGATCGAACTTCGAGAGGAGAACGTCGCCCTCGACGAGAGCGAGTGCTTCATCGTCCCGCGCGGCGTCGAGCACAGGCCCGTCGCGGACGGCGAGGCGCACGTCCTGCTGTTCGAGCCCGCCGCAACCCGGAACACCGGCAACGTCGAGAACGAACGCACTGCCGACACCGAGTCGATCTGATCGCTGTCCTCTCGCAGGTGTGTCAGTCGTCCCCATAGATGTTTATTCGATGCGCCCCTTGTAGCGCATATGACGGGTCGCTACGCGTTCGAGGGAACGGAGCCCGACATCGATCCCGCTGCCCACGTCAGTCACGGCGCGACGCTGGTCGGTGACGTCGCGGTCGGTGCGCACGCGAGCGTCTGGCCGGGCGTCGTGCTGCGGGGCGACGTCGCGCCCGTCCGGGTCGGCGAGCACGCACACGTCGGCGACAACGCGGTGTTGCACGCCTCGACCGCGGGCGATCGGGTGATGATCGGCCACGGTGCGGTGCTCAACGATGCCGTCGTCGAGGACGGTGCGCTCGTGGGATTCAACGCGACCATCAACTCCGAGGTCACGGTCGGGGCCACCAGCATCGTCGCCAGCGGGACCACCGTCCCGGAAGGGTACGACATCCCACCGGAGTCGTTCGTCCGCGGCGTCCCCGCAACCGTGACCCCGCTCACCGAGACCACGCTTGATCCCGAGACGATCTTCGAAGCTCACTCCTCGGGAGCGTACACCGACCTCGCCGAACGCCACGACGACCTCTTTGACTGAGTCGGGCTCGGCTCAGGCGGGTGCGTCGACTTCCTCGACGAGTGCGGGCGAATCGTTCGAGGGGTTGTTCACGGCGGTCGAGACCGGGTACGCACGCATCTCCTCGGCTTGGTACGGTTCGAGAAGTTCCTTCCCATCGGCCTCACCGTCGAGCCACCGCTGCTCGCCGTCGGGCGGGAGTACGACTGCCATCCGGTCGTGGAGCGGTTCGATCACCGAATTGGGTTCGGTCGTGACGATCGTGAACGTCTCGACCGGGTCGGCCTTGGTGTCGGGATCGCCGTCGTCGAACTCGTCGAGGCCCGTCTGTTTTTGCGGCGGCTGCCAGCGCTCCCACAGTCCAGCGAGCGCGAACGGCTCGCCGTCGGCGAGCATGACGCGGTAGGGCTGTTTGCCCGCGTCGGTTTCGGTCCACTCGTAGAACCCGTCGGCAAGCACCAGACACCGCCGACGCTCGTACGCAGCCCGAAAACTCCGTTTTTCGTCGACGGTCTCCGCGCGGGCGTTGATGAGACGGTTCCCGATACTCGGATCGTCGGCCCATCCTGGGATCAGCCCCCACTGGAGGTGGTCGATGGTTTCGGGTGCGTCGTTCGTGATGACCGGTAGCTTCTGGCCGGGTGCGGCATTGTATCGCGGCTCCAGCGACCGTCTGGCGGTCGCACCGAATCGGTCCTCAAGATCATCCGGTGGCGTGAAGATGGTGTAGCGTCCGCACATACTCAAGCCACGCTACCAGTGTGAATAACCCCATCGGCCACCCGCCTCGTTCGCCCTGATTCGTGATAGAGAGATCCTTCCCGAAAACGGCGGTCGTGCGCCGTCCGTGCCAGTTCGGGGGAGGGCTATACCCGCGCCGGCCGTGGATTCCCTCATGCAGATAGATCGGCGGGCGTTCCTCGCGAGCGCCGTGGCGGCCGGCGTGCTGGCCGGCTGTCTCGGTAGTGGCGGGGGAGCCGGCACGAGTGACGACGGGAACGAAAGCGATGCTGGGAACGCCGGCGGGGCGGCGAGCACGACGGCCGGTGGCCAGGCAGGTGGCACGACCCAACCGACGACTGCTGTCGCCACCGAGCCGACTTCAACCCCGACCGAAGCGTCGGCGGACGGAACCCCATCGACAACCGACGGACCATCGACGAACGGCACGGCGGCCACCCAGCCGCCCGCCGCGAGCATCGATCATCCGGCGCTCGCGGCGCTCGCCGGCCAGCCGTACCGCGGCCCGACGCCCGGCACGGCCCCGGGCCTCATCGTCGCCTTCGAGGACCCGTCCTGTCACAACTGCGAACGATTCAACACCGGCACGCTCCCGACGCTCGAATCGGAGCTCGTCGAGCCCGGCGAGGCGACCTACGTCTACCGGAACTTCCCCCATGCCTACGAGTGGGGCAAGCCCGCGATGCAGGCGCTCGAAGCCACCTACGCCCGGAGCGAGTCGGCGTTCTGGGGGCTGAAGACCCACTACTTCGAAACACAGGGGGAGTTCTCGGGGTCGAACGTTCTCGACCGCACCCAGGAGTACCTCGCGAGCGAAACCGATCTCGACGCCGCGGCGGTCGTCGCGGACGCCGAGGCCAAGGAGTTCGACGCGGCGTTCCAGCGCGACGTCGACGCCGGCGAGAGCGCTGGCGTGGTGAGCACGCCCACCTTTTACCTCTTCAGCGAGGGCGAGTTCCTGACCGAGATCCGGGGCGCACAGAGCTACGAAGTGTTCAAGCAGGCGCTGGGAGTCTGAGATGGGGGCGACTCGCTCGATCCGACTGCCGACCCGGGCGCGCGACTGGCGGCTGATGGCCCGTACCGCGCGCCTGGTGGTCACCATCCCGCTCTACGCCGTCGTCGCGCTCGTCGCCGCCGTGTGCGGGCTGACGCTGTTCGTGCTCTCACAGAACCTCCCGCTCGCGGAGTTCATCGTGACGGGGCCGCTCTCGCTCGACAGCCGGCTTGCCATCCTCGCCGAGCAGTACCCCTTCATCGGGCCGAAATACACCACGCTTCAGGGGCTCTTGCTCGTCGTGACCGCGATCCTCGTCGGGGTGAACGTCGCGATGGTGATCTACCACCTCCGCGAGCACGCGCTGTCTGCGGCCCAGGGCACCACGAGCGTCGCGGGCGTCGTGCTCGGCACGCTCGGCGCGGGCTGTGCGGCCTGCGGCTCGGCGGTGCTCGCGGGGGTGCTCTCCCTGTTCGGCGTCACGGCGTCGCTCACCGTGCTCCCGTTCGACGGCCTGGAGTTCGCGGCACTCGCGCTGGTGACGCTCGTGTTCTCGGTGTTCTGGCTCGCGCGTGGGATGTGCGGCGGCGAGATCAACGGCTGTCCGGTCGAGCTCGACTGAGCGGGAGTGGTTCACTCGTTCACTGTGTGGATTTGCGTTGGCGGTTGGCGCGCGGGAGCGCGCGAAGTGCGCGACTCGTGCGAGGTCTGCGCGAGCGAAGCGAGTGCAGACTCGTCAGAACGACGCTCTGACGGTGGATGACCGAGGGAACGGAGTGACTGAGGGAATCGGCTGGGGAGGGAGGGAGTGGTCTACGGTCGTCGAAGCCCACA
Organism: Halococcus agarilyticus; assembly: GCF_000334895.1. Taxonomy (NCBI): domain Archaea; kingdom Methanobacteriati; phylum Methanobacteriota; class Halobacteria; order Halobacteriales; family Halococcaceae; genus Halococcus; species Halococcus agarilyticus. The sequence goes on from NZ_BAFM01000003.1 coordinate 155,164, forward strand.
ATACGCCTCTGCCCATCCCGTCAAACGTGACTGATCCGACCGACACGAACAGAGAAGTCCCGATCGACGACTGGGATGCGGTGGTCGCGACTCTCGACGAGTTCGCCAAGACCGACGATGGCGTGGTCTGTGAGTCCGATCGAGGCGCGCGCTTTGCGGTCTCCGTGGACGGCACCGTCGAGGCCGGGATGCCCCTGCACGACTTCGCCGGCGGTGCGGACACGCTCGTCGTCGATCACGACGACGGATCGATCACCGTCGTCGGCGACGGGACGGAGTACACGTTCCGGCGGCCGTGAGTCGTCGGGCGCAACTATAAACCGGAGAACGCCGTACTCGACGCCAGCCGGTTTGGCGGTCGGCCGGACGTCGGACCGTCGAGCCACCCAGCATCATGTCGGACGCACCGATCGATGGCCCGTCGTTCGAGATCCCGCACCCGCCCGAGCGACGGTACTCGCGCCACGACGGCCTCGAATACGGCGGCGGGACCGTCTTCTCGCTCACGCTCGCCGACGACATCGGGAACGACGAGCTGAACGCGGTTCTCGTGGAGGTGCTCGATGGCGAGGCGTACACCTACGGCGACTGGTTCGACCTGCCGATGGCGCTGTACCTCGTCCACGACACCGAGACCGGCGACGTGTTTCGTGCGGCCGTGCGGGACGGTGCCATCGAGCTCCATGTCCTCCCCGAAACCGACCCTGCCGGTCTGCGCGCGCTCTATCGTCGGCTACGCGCGTCGAGCGACGCGACCTGGCGCGTCGAGCGTCGAACCGACGCCGGGTGAGTCGGTCCCCCTCTCGGGCCATACTCGCGGCACCCGCAACCGACTTATTCACCCCACGGTATCCCCGGGTATGACCGTCTCGCGCGAGGTCGAACTCTCCGGACACATCATCGACTCGGGGATGATGCAGGCGTGTTTCGGCGCGATCATGGATCTGGGTGGATCGTTCGAGGTCGACGAGTTCCGGATCGGTCGAAGCGAGGTCGAGGAATCCTACGCCAGGCTCACCGTGTTCGCCGACACCGAGGCCGAGCTCCGCTCGATCGTCCACGAACTCCACCAGAACGGCGCGAACCCCTCCCACCCCGTGGACGCGAGCCTCGAACCCGCACCCGACGACCAGGTCGTCCCGCCCGACTTCTACTCCACCACCAACCATCCGACCGAGGTCCGGTACGAGGGCGAATGGCTCCCCGTCGACCGCATCGAGATGGACTGTGCCGTCGTGGTCGAGGAGGGGGCCGGCAGCGAGGGCGGTGCGGACGACGACGATGCCGACGACAGCGACGGCGGACCGCGCGCGTACACGAAGGTGCTGAACAGTATCGAGGAAGGGGATCTGGTCGTCACCGGCGAAACGGGGATCCGGGTACGTCCGCCCGAGCGCCCGCGCGACCGCGAGGGAGCGTTCGGGTTCATGCAGGGCGGAGTCTCCTCGGAGCGTCCCTCCGAATCGACGATCGGCCAGGTCGCCGAAGCGATCGCCGAAACCAAGCGCGAGGGCGGGTCGATTCTTGCTGTATGCGGCCCGGCGCTGGTCCACTCCGGCGCGCGCGAGGACCTCGCCCGCCTCGTCCGCGAGGGGTACGTCGACATGCTGTCTGCTGGCAACGGCTTCGCGGTCCACGACCTCGAACGCGACCTGTACGGGACCTCGCTCGGGATGGACACCGAAACCCTGGATCACCCCCGGAAAGGCCACAAACACCACATCTACACCATCAGCGAGATCATCCGTGCCGGCGGGATTCGGGAGGCCGTCGATGCAGGGCTCGTCGAGTCGGGCGTGATGTACGAGTGTGTCGAAAACGACCGTCCCTACGTGCTCGCGGGCTCGATCCGTGACGACGGCCCGCTGCCCGACACGATCACCGACGCCGTCGAGGCCCAGAACGCGATCCGCGAGCAGGCCCACGAGGCCGACCTCGTGCTCATGCTCTCGACACTCCTCCACTCGGTCGCGGTCGGCAACTGTCTGTCCTCGACGACGCGGGTGATCTGCGTCGACATCAACCCCGCGACCGTGACCCAGCTCCTCGATCGGGGCAGCGCCCAGGCGGTCGGGATGGTGACCGACATCGGGACGTTCGTGCCAATCCTCGCCGAACAGTTGCTTGACGAGTGAACGCCGGGAACGGTAGCGGGGTAGTGCGGCTGCGGTAGCGGGGCGGTGCCTGGCGGATGAAGGGCGAGGGCGCGCGAACAACGTGAGCGCGCCCGAGGGCTTCGGTGGTGCGGTTGCGGTGGCGGTAGCGGTTCCTGGTGTCTCGACGAACGAAGTGAGTCGAGGCTCAGGGGAGCAAAGCTCTCCTGGTGGATCGAGGGCGAGCGCCGAAGGCGCGAGGGCTCGGGCGGTGCTGTTTGCGGTTGCGGTTTGCGGCGAGCGTCAGCAGTTGTTACCGCGAACGAGGCCGAAGGCCGAGTGAGCGGGTATTTTTAGTCCACCGAAAGACTCGCTTCGCTCGTCTTTCGAGCCTTGCTTCGCTACGCTCAGCAAGACAGGTTTTTGCGGGGAGGGGTGCCCGCAGCGCGCGAAGCGTGCGAGGACACCCCTCTCCGTAAAAAAGTGGGTTTCTAGACGCCGCTGACCGTCGAACGGTACTCGCTGAGGTGTTCGTGAGCGGCCCGAACGTTCTCCCGGGCGTCGCCGTCGAGCTGGGCCTCGATCTCGTTGAGCGCGTTCTCCATCCGGGCGATCCGGCCGTGGTCGGGGCCGCGGTCGGCGTCGGCGAGGTCGTCGAGCTGCTCGGCGAGCCCCTCGATACGCTCGCGCAGGTCGCCGTCGGCGTCGTGGCTCGCGTCGGTCAGCAGTTCCCCGGCGGTCCGGAGTCGATCGCGTGTCATGAACGCTCTCCTCTCCATGTGGGTAAAACGATTGTGCTGCGCGCAAATGATGCTCGGATTATAATTATCGCTTAGATGTTTCGGCGGACAAACACATAAGTTTCGCACGCACGAAGGGGTGCTGTCCTCATGGTTGACGAAACGCAGCTCGCGGAAAGCAAGGCGATCCACCGCCGTACGGGGACTACGTTCTACGTCGCGACGCGGCTGCTCCCCGAGCGCGTCCGGCACGCCACGTACGTCCTGTACGCCTTCTTCCGCGTCACCGACGAGATCGTCGACGACCCGAACGGCCCGCCGCCGGACGTCCAGCGTGCGGAGCTCGACCGTATCCGCGAGGCGGCGCTCGGTCGGGAGGAGACCGACGACCAGGTGCTCGTGGCGTTCAGCGAGCTCCGCGAGCGCTACGGGATCCCCGACGAAGTGGTCGTGGAGTTCGTCGACGCGATGGCGACCGACATCACGAAACGCCGATACGAGACCGACGAGGAGCTCGAAACCTACATGGGCGGGTCGGCGGCCGCAGTCGGGGAGATGATGACCGTCGTGATGGATCCCGACGATCCAGAGACCGCGAGGCCACACGCCCGCGCGCTCGGCGAGGCGTTCCAGCTCTCCAATTTCCTTCGGGACGTCGGCGAGGACATCGTCGAGCGCGACCGGATCTACCTCCCCGAAACGACGCTCGACGAACACGGCGTCTCGGAGGGCCAGATCGAGCGCCGCGAGATGGACGAGGCGTTCGCCGCCGCGGTGGCGAGCGAGCTCGAACGCACCGAGGAGCGCTACCGTGAAGGTGTCGCCGGGATCAAGTACCTCCCAGAGGACTGTCAGTTCCCTGTACTGCTCGCGGCCGTGCTCTACGCCGACCACCACCGGCTGATCCGCGCACACGACTACGACGTGCTCTCGACGACGCCCGAACTCTCCACGGCGCGAAAGCTCTCCCTGCTCGCGCGCACCAGGTGGCACTGGCTGTGGAACAAGGACCCCGAGGCGGTGTTCGCGAAGGTCAGCACCGTGCCGATGCCCGGTGCGGCGCGGCCGGACTCTGGGATGGGCGAGCCACGCCCGATGGGCTGAGCTAGCGACGCTTTTGACATCAAATCTCAGTCGAAACCCGGGACAGCCGATGTGTCGAACGTGGTCAGGATCGTGAATCGGCGATCGATCCGACGGCGAAATCGAACCGATCGGTTCTGACCAGGCCACCAGCGAGGACGAGCGCGAGGCCGACCGGCACCCAGTTGCCGAAGTAGGCGTTGATCCCGCCCCAGAGAACGACGAAGCTCACGAGATCGTCGAGCATGAACCCACACTCGTCGAGTCGAGCGCGCAGCGCCGTGCGATCGAAGGCGAGATCGAGCACGAACACTGTAACCGTGGCCGACAGCACCCACCCGAGGTAGTTCGAGACGGGAACGCCGTAGTAGACCCCCTCACCGTAGCTCCAAAAGCCGATCGCGACCGCGCCCGGATCGAGCACGAGATCCACGAGGAGCACCGTCGCGATCACCGCGACGAGGCGGATCGCGCGTCGTCCGGCCGCGTCGCCGAGCACGAGCAGACAGAGCAGGTAGCTGTTCAGGACGAGCGGCAGGAAGAAAACCGGGAGGCCGAGCGGGACTCCCGCCAGCATCGGCCCGAGCGTGACGGTGTACTCGAACGCGCCGTAGGGCCAGCCCGTCGTCACGCCGATCAGTTCGATCCCGAAGGCGTAGGCGACGAGCACGGCGAGCCCGAGCGACGCCCGGCGATCGAGTACCGGCGCGAGCCCCGCAACGAGCGGAAGACGCATCACGAGCGTCCCGAGCAGGATGAGGAGGGGGTTGTAGCGCAGCGGTGGGCCGACGAGGGCCTCGGCGCTCGCGAGCAGGAGGAGTGCGCCGACGACCGGGAACACCACCGCGATCGTGAAGCGGTTGTCGGCGACGAGGTCGTCGAGCCGTGCCTCGATCCGGCGTCGGGGCGCGGTCTCAGCCGCCATAGATCAGCGCCCAGAGACCGCCGAGAGTCATGATCGTTCCGACGAGCGTGTTTACCGCGGGATACCACCAGTACGCGCGCTCGACCGCGACCGACGACCGCGCGATCGCGAACACCAGGACGGGGTACGCGAGCAGGAGCAGGGTGAAGAACGGGTGGACGACGAAGAACAGGATCGCCGCTGCGAGCCAACACGCCCCGCAGTAGGCGTAGGTTCGGCGCTCGCCCAATGCCGTTGCAGTCGTCCTGATACCTGCCCGGCGATCGGGCTCGATGTCGGGAATCGCGGAGAACGTGTGCATCCCCATCGTCCACAGCCAGCCGCCGAGCACGGCGGCAAGCGGCGGCACGGCGTCAGCGACGGCGATGTAGCCGACGACCCCCGGGAGGACGTACAGCCCGTTCGAAACCGAGTCGAGCGGCGGGGTCGTCTTGAACCGGAGCGGCGGTGCGCTGTACGCGACCGCGAGGAAGCCGAAGGTGGCGAACGCCACGAGCGCGCTCGCGGAGAGGACGGGAACGAACGCCAACCCGAGGAGGCCGCTCGCGAGCACCGCCCAGAACACCCCGCGATCGCCCGAGTAGCGCACCTCACGGTCGTCCTTCTTCGGGTTTGCGGCGTCGATGTCGGCGTCGAACACGTCGTTGACGCCGTAGAGGAAGACGTTGGCGGGGACGAGGAAGTACACGAACAGCGCGAGGGCGACGGGTGAGAAGAGGTCGGCAGGTGTGTCGGCGGCGTAGACCACGCCGACGATCACCGGGCCGGCGAGGTAGAGCCAGAATCGCGGGCGCGAGAGCCGGAGGAGATACCCGATCCACGTCGATTCGGGCGGTGCGAGCGCTCCGAGCCGGCCGACCGTCCGGCGGACGCGCTCGCCGACGCTCATCGGTGATCGTCGATCACGGCGTTCGCGGCGTGCTCGCCGCTGATCAGACACATCGGGACGCCGATCCCTGGGGTGGTGTACGAGCCGGTGAAGTAGAGGTTCGGGACGGCCTCCGAACGGTGCGGCGGTCGGAACAGCGCGGTCTGGCGGAGGGTGTGGGCGAGCCCGAGTGCGGTCCCCTGTCGGCTGTTGTACCGTTCGGCGAAGTCAGAGACCGAGAACGTCTTCTCGACCACGATCCGGTCTTCGAGGTCCACACCCGTATTCGTCGCGATGTCGTCGAGCACGGTCTCGCGGTAGCGCTCCCTCGTCTCTGCCGAATCGTCGAGTCCCGGTGCGATGGGGACCAATGCAAAGAGGTTCGAGTGACCGTCGGGCGCGACGGTGTCGTCGGTCTTCGAGGGAACACACAGGTAGTACGCCGGATCGTCGGGCCACGCCGGCTCGTCGAAGATCTGGGCGAAGTGGCCGTCCCAGTCGGTCGGCAGCACGAGGGTGTGGTGGGCGAGCGGTTCGACATCGCCTTCGACGCCGAGATAGAGGAGGAAGGCGGAGGGCGCGAGCGTCCGATCGTCCCAGTAGTCTTCCGAGTACTGGCGTTCGTGTTCGGGCAGGAGTTCCTGCTCGGTGTGGGCGTAGTCGGCGTCGCTCACCACCGAATCCGGGCGATGGGTTCCCGCTACGGTATCGACGAGGAACTCCTCGCGTCGCCGGGTGATCTCGGTGACCTCCGCGCCGGTCTCGAACGCGACGCCGAGTTCGCGGGCGAGTTCGGCGATCCCGTCGACGACGCCGCCGAACCCGCCTTCGGGGTAGTAGACGCCGAGGTTGAAGTCGACGTGGCTCATCATGGTGTAGAGCGCGGGCGTGTTCTTCGGCGACCCGCCGAGAAAGACGAGGGTGTACTGCATGATCTGCTGGAGCTTCGGGTGCTCGAAGTAGTTCGAGACGTGCCCCTCCATCGAGCGCAGCAGGTTCAGCCCGACCGGCGCGGACCGGAACACCTCGCTGTCGACCCAGTCCCGCAGGCGGGGCCGATCGGTGTAGACGAACCGATCCATCGCGGCCTGGTAAGTCGATTCGCTTTGCTTCAGATACTCGTCGAACTTCGCGGCTGCGCCGTCCTCGTAGGATTCGAAGGTCGCCCGAACCTGATCGCGGTCGGGCGTGAGATCCACCCGATCGCCGTCCTTGAAGAACACGCGATAGTGGGGATCGAGTCGGGAGAGGCCGTAGTAGTCGGCCGTCTCCCTGTCGAAGTGGCCGAAAAAGCGTTCGAACACGTCGGGCATCATGTACCACGACGGTCCCATGTCGAACCGGAAGCCCTCGGTCTCGAACTGGGAGGCGCGCCCACCCAGCTGATCGTTCTTTTCGAGCACGGTGACGTCGGCCCCCGCATCGGCGAGATAGCACGCCGTCGACAGCCCGCCGAAGCCACTGCCGACTACGGCGATCGACTGCCCGGCGAGCGGGCCGTCCGACCCCACCGCTGCTGTACTCGTTCCGCCCGAGAGCGATTCCATGTACTCGTTTGCACGGCCGCGGCGCATAAAAACCGCCGGACACACCGGTGTCGAGGGAGCCGAAGCGTTCGGGTTCGTCCCGTCCGTCACTCTTCGAGCAATCGTTTCGTGGATGGCAGCAACCGATCGGCGCTCGGCGGATCGGCGAACCACGCAGCCCCGTTGAGTTCGCCCGGCTGGATCGCGATCGAGCCGCTCTCGTACTCGGCGTGGAAGAACACGCGGAGCACGTGGAGGCGCTCGTCGTACCTCTCGCAGGTGGCGATCTCGTGGCGCAGGTGGTTCAGTCCCGTCAGGGAGATCGAGATCCCGACTTCCTCGGCCACTTCCCGGTGGGCAGTCTCCTCCATCGTCTCGTCGTCCTCCTGCCCGCCGCCAGGCACGCCCCACTTCGATCCGCCCCGTCCCAGAACGAGGAGCACGCGCTCGTCGCCGTCGACGGCCATCGACTCGGTGAGTTCGGGTAACTGTTCCGGGGACCGTCGAACGAGCGCGTACGCACTCCCGATGTAGCCGGCAGTGGACATCTCGATCCACTCCTCGAATCCATCGGCGTCCGGTGTATCGTGACGCTCACGAACGGGCGCTTCGCCGAAGCGATCGAACAGTCGATCGCGCCGGCGCTCGATTTCTTCGAGGTTGATCTCTCGATACGTCATGAGCCCGATCCAGCAGCCAGCACGTCTTGAGTCCGTCGGGAGCGTACGTACCGGCTCCCGATCCCCCGTCGAGGAGCGGCGGCCGGGGCCGTGATCGACGGCGGAACCGGAGTGTCGGTCGATGCCGCCGGGACGGAAACGGGTATCGGGTCGCCGGCTTCAGTAATCGCATGGACGACACCACCGCACTCGTCACCGGGATCAGTCGCGGGATCGGCGCGGCACTCGCGCGACGGTTCGTCGCCGAGGGCGCACACGTCGTCGGCTGTGCACGCGACGCCGACGCGCTCGACACGCTCGCCGAGGGGATACGGGCGGACCACGGCACGGACGGCGCGGGCGGAATCACCGTCCAGCGCGCGGACGTTCGAGACGAGTACGACGTCGAGCGACTCGCGGAGACCGCCGCCGGGGCCGGCGACACCGGCGAAATCGGTCTCGTGGTGGCGAACGCGGGCGTCTATCACGGCTCGCCGGGGGAGACGCGACTCGACGGGGAGAGCTACGCCGCGGTCGACGAGCACCTCCGAACCAACGCGCGGGGGGTGTTTTCGACCGTGCGGGAGTCGCTGCCCCATCTCGCGACCGACGCCCGTGTCCTGGTGCCCTCGGGGTCGGTCGCCCGCGAGGCACAGTCCGGAATGGGCTCGTACGCCGTCTCGAAGGCCGCGGCGGAGGCGCTTGCACGCGGGTTCGCGACCGAGATCGACCACCCCGTAGGTGTCGTCGATCCAGGCCAGGTCGCGACCGACCTCGCTGGCGAGCAGGGACGCGATCCCGAGGAGATCGCGGAGATGTTCGTCTGGGCGGCGAGCGAGGTCGAACCGGACGACCTCGACGGCGAGATCGTCGACCTCCGCGCGTGGCGGCAGGCGATCCGCTGAGACCGCTCCTCCGGCCGGCCACCACTCGACGGACTTATTAACTTCCGGGGCGAGATTACTAATCGAATGGGCATTACCGAGGAGGTTGGGGTCGTCAATCGTGAGTCGGTTCCGTGGCTCGGTGTCGCTGGCACGGGTGCGCTCGTGTGCCTCTCGGTCGTCGGGGCGGCAGCGGGCCTCTGGAAGGTACTCGTCGTCGGGTGGGTTGCGTTCGTCGCGATGGCTGGCGGGGCGATCGTGGGATCGCGCTCGGCGACCGCCGACACCCACGCCGAGCGCCTGGTCTGGGGGTATGGCCTCGCGAGCGGCGCGATGGTCACGAGCGCCTCGGTCTTCCTCGTTCCGCAGGCGATCGGGTACGACCCACGGATCGGCGGGTTCGGGATCGCGGCCGGGCTGCTCGCGGGCTACGCCGGCCACACCGTCGGCCACCGGTTCGCCCACCGCGATCTCCCAATGGAAACCACGACCGCCCAGCTCACCGCCCACTCGCTCACGGCCGGGATCGTTATCGGTACGGTCTACACCCTGCTGCCCGATCTCGGGCTCCTGCTCGGATTGGGGATCGTCTCGCACAAGGGCCCCGCGGGCTACGCCGCCGCGCGGCGGCTTCGACGGCGGGACATGTCGATCGGCGTGGTCGCGCTCCCGGCGGCCGGGGTGGGGATCGCGGCGCTGCTGGCGGGCCTCCTCGAACCGCCGTCGTCGCTGGCGGTCTCGGCGGCAGTCTTCGGGTTCGCCGCCGGACTGTTCCTCCACGTCGCGATGGACTTCCTGCCGGAGTGTGAGGTCGGCGGTGAGGTCGGCGAGGTGGCGGCGCTCACCGGCGACGACCACGCGCTGCTCGACCGGCTCCGGGTTCACGCGGTGGCGAGCACGGCGGTCGGCGCGGGCTCGGTGTGTCTCGCGTGGCTGGCGATCGCCGCCTGACACCGCCGGTCACGCCGACCCCTGGCCGGTCCCGGGTCGCTCGATCCGACCCCCACCGCTACAGGCCCAACCGTTTTGCTACTGTGTACCATACCCTCGGTATGAGCGTCATCGCCGAGTTCAGCCTCGCGCCGGGAAAGCTCTCGTTCGCGACGGCGCTCTCGGCTGCGCCGTCGGTCGAGTTCGAGATCGAGCGCGAGTACGGCACTCGGTCGGCGATGCCCGTGGTGTTCTGCTGGGCGCGCGGCGGGGATCTCGCTGCCTTCGAACACGGGCTGGAGCGCGACGAGACCGTCACCGACGTCGAGCGGCTGAGCGATCCGGGCGACCGGCGACTCTACCGGATGCGACTGACCGGCGCGGCCGCCGTCGTGACCTACGATGCGTGGGTCGAGCAAGGTGCCGCACGGCTCGAGATGCGCTACGCCGATGGCCGGTGGCACGCCAGAATGCGCTTTCCCGATCGGGAGACCCTGAGCGCGTTCACCGAGTTCTGTGCCGATCACGACCTCGACTTCCGGCTCGACCGGCTGTACGACGCCGACGCCAGCGACGGATCGCCACGGGACGGACTCACGTCCTGCCAGCGTGAAACCCTGCAGCTGGCCCACGAGCGGGGCTACTTCGACGTCCCCCGGGACGCGACCCTCGGGGATCTCGCGGACGAGCTGGGCGTCTCGAACCAGGCGGTCTCCGAACGGCTCCGACGCGGCTGCGCACGCCTCGTCGGCAACCTGTTCGGGTAGTGTCGCCTGATAACTAATGGCTAACCGTTTAGCTCGCCGACTCCGTAGCGGCGGCCGGGGACGCCCCGGGGTGGGTCCGTTGCGTGGCATCGCATACTCGATTCCCCGCTCCGACGTTCCCGTTCTCGGTGTCCCCTTCACCGGAGGTGACAGCCTCGCAACCGAATAGCCGTACGTTCTTGGTTTCGGCGCACGTACGGCTGGCGATGCCCGAAACAGGTGACGCCGCTCCCGACTTCACCGCAAAGCTCGCCGGCGACGAGCCGGCAGAATTCACCCTCTCGGAACAGTTCGGCGAGGCTCCGCTCGTGCTCGCCTTCTTCCCCGGCGCGTTCACGCCACCGTGTACGAACGAGATGGTCGCCTTTCAGGACGATCTCGACGCCCTCCGCGAAACCGGGGCGACGCTGTACGGGATCAGCGCCGACTCGCCGTTCTCCCAGGCCGCGTTCCGGGACGAGCACGGTCTCGAGTTCGACCTCGTGAGCGACATGGATCGGGACGCCATCGACGCCTACGACGTGAACCTCGACATCGACGACCTCGGCCTCCAGGGCGTGGCCGAGCGCGCGATCTTCGTCGTCAACGGTGACGGCGAGATCACGTACTCGTGGGTCGCCGACGACCCGACCAACGAACCGGACTACGACGAGGTTCACCGGGCTGCCGAGTCGGCAGCGTAAGCCCCCACGAATTCCGGAACACGAGCCTCGGTTCTTGTTGAAATACGCGCGTAGCTACAGCTCGATCTTCGTCTCGGGGTTGTCGAGCGACCAGAGGACTTCGGGGAGGAAGGCGTCGAGGTTGTCGATCACGCGGCGCTCGCTCACGTCGAGACCCTCGCAGTGCTCTTCGGCCTCGTCGCGCACCGTCACGCGGATCTCGCCGTCCTCGTAGTGGACTTCGAGTGGGAACACCGAACACCGCGCGGGCTTCCAGTCGTGCTCGGCGTGGAGCGCACACAGGCCGTCCTCGCCGAGGAAGTAACACGCCGCGCCGTCGTCGCCAGTGTGGTCGTCTCTGTCCTTTTCCTCGCGGCGGACGAACTGCTCGCCGTGGGCGGTCGTGGTGGCGTCGTTGAGGGACGCGCGCTGGGCGAGGCCGAGGAGGTCGTGATCGTAGAGCAACACGCCGTGGTGACAGCACCACGTACACGAGTCGACACACTCGAAGGTGAGGGCGGGATCGAACGCCACGACCGCCTCACAGCCGGGGTGGACCTCGACGCGGCGTGGCTCGTTCACACGCGGACTCCGTGACGGAGCGGACAAAGGCTTTCGATCGGCGTCACTTCGGTCGCTCGCGACCGTTTCGCCGAGAACCGGGCCCTCGTCGTCGGTGGCAAGGCGGGCACGCCATCGCCGGCAACCGAATCTTGAAGCCCGGTCGCGAACACGTCTATCGATATGCAACAGATCACCGTGGGTGGCACGACGGTGCCCGCACTCGGCTTCGGCACGTCGGGGATGGACACCGACGACGAGCGCTACCGGGCGATCTCGGCCGCGCTCGACGCGGGCTACCGCCATATCGACACCGCACAGATGTACGACAGCGAGTCCGCGGTCGGCGACGCGATCCGCGACGCCGACGTCGATCGCGAGGAGGTGTTCGTCACCACGAAGCTGTTGGGCGAGAACCGCGCCCACGACGCGGTGATCGAGTCGACCCGTGACAGCCTCGATCGGCTCGATACCGAGTACGTCGATCTCCTGCTGATCCACTCGCCCGATCAGGAGGTGACTCACGAGGAGACTCTCGACGCGATGAACGAACTGGTCGACGAGGGTGCGGTGGAGAACGTCGGCGTCTCGAACTTCTCGGTCGAGGAGACCCGTGCGGCGATCGAGCACTCCGACGAGCCGCTCCTCACGAACCAGGTGGAGTACAACGTCCACGAGCGCCGGGACGACCTGCTCTCGCTCTGTCTCGACGAGGACGTGATGCTCACCGCGTACAGCCCGCTCGGGGTCGGCGATTGTCTCGACGACGAGACGCTCGTGGGGATCGCCGACGACCACGACCGGACGCCTGCCCAGGTCGCGCTCCGGTGGCTGCTCCAACAACCGCTGGTGTCGCCGATCCCGAGATCGTCGAACCCCGAGCACGTCCGGGCGAACGCCGACGTGTTCGACTTCGAGCTCTCGGCCGACGAGATGCGCGACCTGTTCGCCGTCGGTGGCGATCTCGACGACGATCTCGCCGCGAAGCTCGGGGTGTAGGCGATCCGCAGCGAGAGCCGATCGGTGTCGGCACGGACGACGAACGATACGGGCTGCCGGGATCGAGGGAATCGAGCGATGGCGTAGCGTTGATCGTCACCGGCCTCGTATCGCTTCTCAGAACTCGAACTCCCGGTCGGGGTCTTCTGTCAGGGACACCGATCGACCCGCCCCGATGACGTCGTCGAGGTGTCGTGCGGCTGTGAACACGACTGCGCCGATCCCGACACCGGTGGTGACACCGGCGAGAAAGAGGGCGTCGATCATGCGGTCGGGATCTCGCCGTTCATCGAGTCCTCGACGTCGCCGAGGTTTCGTCCGCCACAACCGGGGCAGTCGGAGGACCCGACTCGGTAGAGCTCGCCGGACTCCGTGGTGCTGGCGACACAGAGCTCGCCGCAGTCCGGACAGCTCATCGGACGTGTTTCCATGTTCACTACTCGAGGGCAGGTACTAAAACGCCGATCCGTGTGCAGCCCGAAAGTGAAACCGATCGCCACCATCGGGGACGGAGGCATCGATAGCGAGCAATCTGTCAGCTGTATCCCCGCCAGCGGTGACCACACTCGGTGCACTTGAAGAATCGCGTCGGTGGCTCGTCGGCGGAGCCGGTCTGCTTGATGGTGTACCACGCGCGATCGTTCCCGCACTCGTCGCAGTCGACCTCGGCGGTGGGTTTGCCCTCGTCGGCGGCGTCCTCGCTGGTCTCGATCACGTCGTCGTCGGTCTGGGACTCGGTGCTCACGAACGACGCTGCACGTTCGGTATCCTTCGGCACGCGCTCACCGCAGTCGGCACACACCATCTCGTCGCCGTCCCCGTGCATCATCGACCCGCACTCGTCACAGAACTGCATGACCGGGGCGAGGGGATCGACGATCAAAAGAGCTACTCGGTCGGTTCGGTCCGCACCGCGGACGGCGACGCGACGTTTCAGCCGGGATCGTCGACCGGGAACGGCTCCGGCTCGCGGGGCCGCCGGCGATCGAACGCATCCTCGACGGCGGCGAGCGTTCGAGCCGATCGACGCGGTAGCGACCGTTTTTTGCCGTGAGCCGAAGTAGAGAGAGGTGATCGAACCGTGTCCATCGACGAGAAGAGCCTCCGCATCCTGAGCGCGATCGCGAAGCAAAAGACCGGCAGTCCGGATCGGATCGCCGAGAGCACGGGGATCCCGAAATCGACCGTCCACTACCGGATCCAGCAGCTCAAGGAGGCGGACGTGATCGAGAACGACCTGTTCGATGTGGACCTCGAAGCGGTCGGTCTCTCGATCACTCTCTTCTCGGAGGTGCGGGCCGAGTTCGAGGAGGGGTATCACGAGACCGTCGGCGACGAACTCGCCGAGATCGAGGGCGTGAACCAGGTCTACTTCACGCTCGGCGACACCGATTTCGTCGTCATCGCACATCTCGCCTCCCGCCAGGAGGTCGAGCGCCTCGTCGAGGCGTTCGAGGGCATCCCCGCGGTCGAGCGCACCAGCTCGAAGTTCGTCATCACCACCGTGAAAGACGAGTCGGACCCGATCGCCGACTACGAGACCGAGACCCTGGTCGACCTCCTCGGGGAGTCGGGCGACACCTGACGCCGGGACCGACATCGCCGCGTGTGTCGGGCATACCCGACGTAGCTCCGCTACTCGTCGGCGAACGCGTCCGCGATGCGGTCGATCGCCCGCCGTGCGGACTGTTCGTCCTCGTCGAGCCACGCGAACGGGTCGTCGACTCCAGTGTGAACGTCGAGAGCGCCTTCGAGCACCCCGAGCGTGGCGTACGCGAGGTGACTGATCTGGTAGCCGCCCTCCTGGACGAGCGCGAGGCGGCCGTCGGCGTACCGCGTCGCCAGCTCACGGGCACGCCGCCCCATCTCCTCGAACCCCGCCTTCGTCACGACGTTCCGTCCGAGCGGGTCCATCGTCCCCGGATCCTGACCCGCGCTGACGAGGAGGACGTCCGGATCGAACGCCGCGATGGCTGGCTCGACGATCTGCTCGAAGGCGTACGCGTAGCCGGCGTTGCCGGTGCCGGGCGGGAGCGGCACGTTGCGGTTGTAGCCGTCCCCGTCGCCGATCCCGCGTTCGTCGACGTCGCCCGACTGAGGATGGGCCGCTGGATCCCACGACCAGTGGTCGTTGTGGAGGCTCACGAACAGCACGTCGTCGCGGTCGTAGAACACCTCCTGGGTGCCGTTGCCGTGGTGGACGTCCCAGTCGAGGATCGCGACCCGCTCCGCCCGCCCCGTCACGAGGAGGTGTTCGGCGGCGACGGCGACGTTGTTGTAGAAACAGAACCCGTCGGCCTGTGCCGGCTGGGCGTGGTGGCCGCTCGGCCTGACGAGCGCGTACGGCGTCCTGTCGCTGTCGAACGCCGCTTCGGCCGCCAGGCGCGCGGCTCCGGCGGCGTGTCGCGCGGCCTCGGGAGTGGCTTCGTTCGCGCCCGTTTCCGTGGTGAGTCGGCCGCCGCCCGCCTCGCAGAACGTCTCGAACTCCGTGACGTATTCGGGGTCGTGAACCCGGTGGAGCTGCTCGTCGGTGATCGGATCGACGGCGGCCCACTCGACGTGTTCGGCGAGCGCGTGTTCGACGATGTGCCTGACGTTGCGAACGCGGGCCGCGCGGTCGGGGTGGGGTTCTCGGACCGCGAGGCGGCCGGTCCACTCGGTCTCGAACTCGCCTGCCGGCGGCTCGTGGTCGAGGAAGCTCTCGTCCCAGAAGACGGTGAGTTCCCCCATCAGTTCTCCATCAGGACGGGGGATGGGCACTGGTCGTCCTGAACGACCCCGTGACGGACGACAGCGATCCTGTGGCGTGCGGCAGCGATCATGGGAGATCGTCGACCCACGGCTGGCGGCGTTCGATCGCTGCGCTCGCTGCCAGTAGCTCCTCCTCGCCGAACCGTGGGCCGACCAACTGGGCACCGATGGGCAGACCGTCGTCCGAGAGGCCGGCCGGCACCGACGCCGCGGGCTGGCCAGTCAGGTTCAGCGGCCACGTGAGCAACCACTCCATGTGCGGATCGATCGGCTCGCCGTTCACCGTCTCCGGTCCGAGTCTCCCCTTCTCGAACGGCGGCACGCCGAGCGTGGCGGTGAGCAGGAGGTCGTGGTCGTCGAGCACGTTCTGGATCGCGTCGTACGTCGCCGTTCGCACGACGTCCGCCTGCTTGAACGCGACGGCGCTGTGATCGTACCCGTTCTCCATGAGTTGGACCAGCTTCGGGGAGAGGTCCTCGCGATGGTCGGGGAGGAGGTCGACGCCCTCGCGGCGCTCGAGGCTCTCGGCCGTGGACGCCAGCACCGTCTCGAAGGTGACGTACTCCGCCTCCATCATCTCGTCGAAGGAGGGTTCGAAATCGGGGTCGGTGCGCTCGACGGTCGCGCCCGCACGTTCGAGCGTGTCGACCACGGTGTCGACGCGCGCTGCGACCTCGTCTTCGAGCGGGAACACGCCGAAATCCGGACTGTAGGCGATCGAGAGGTCGTCGATCGCGCGGTTCGTCGCCGCCAGGTAGTCCAGCCGCTCGTCCGGTACACTGAGCGGGTCCCGAGGGTGGTCGCCAGCGACGATATCGAGGAGCAGCGCGGTGTCGGCGACGGTCGTGGTGAGTCCACCGAGACAGATGAACGGGGCGGCGGATTCGAGCGCGTCGGGGCGGGAATCCTCCGGCACGAGCCCGGCCGTCGGCTTCAGTCCGTAGACGCCACAGGCGCTCGCCGGGATGCGGATCGACCCGCCGGCATCGGAGCCGAGCGCGATCGGCACCATGCCCGCGGCGACCGCGGCGGCGCTGCCGCCCGACGAGCCGCCCGCCGTTTTCGAGGGATCGAAGGGGTTGCCCGTCGCGCCGAACAGCGGGTTCGTGGTATCGCCCTTGTGTCCGAACTCCGGCGTGTTCGTCGATCCCACGACGATCGCCCCCGCATCGAGCAGCCGCTCGACGATAACAGTCGTTCTGTCCGGAACGTGGTCCGCGAACGGCTTCGACCCGTACGTACAGGGCATTCCCTCGATGAACGAATCGAGGTCCTTCAGCGCGATGGGCACGCCGTGGAGCGGTCCCACCGGCTCGCCGTTTTCGATCGCCTGGGCAGCCTCGGCCGCTTCCTCCCGTGCCTCCGCCTCGCGCAGCTGGACGAAGGCGTTCAGGTCGTCGTTTCGCTCGATACGCTCGAACACGGCGTCGACCGCGTCGATCGGCGATCGTTCGCCGCGTCTGATCTCGGCCGCCAGTTGCGTTGCCGATACGTGGGTTGTCTCCGTGGTCATCTCGTGTGGGTTTGTGGGTGTGCGTAAGCGCTGGTTTCGTTCCGGTACTGGGTTCTATGTGTTCGTGATCGACGCCGCCCGCTCGTGACCAACACAGTCACGCGCCGTCGTGAGCCATATCGTCGCTTCGCCGTGAGCAGACGACGGACCGTCGCCATCACGGTCATCGCGGTGCGGTCGGAGGTGGGACGCTTGGGGTGTAGCCTGATTCTTCGCTGCATGCGTCGCTATCACCAGTGCTCGCTGTGCGGCACATCCGGCGCGTTTCGGTCGTGAGAGCGGTTCCTGGGAACGACGTTCCGGCGACGTGATCGTCGTGGTTGGCGAGTGCCATCGCCATCAGTCGTTTTCGCCCGGTGAGAGCGGATCGTAATCGTCGAGGACCGCCTCGCGGCTCGCGACATCGAGCGTCTCGTCGTCGAACTCGCGGACCTCCTCGAAGAGTTCGTCGACGTAGTCGACTTCGGGCCCGAGATACGCCGCGGCGACGTAGATGGCGACGTTCACCGGAAGCCCGATGATAGCGCCGGTGAACCCACCGAGAGCGGGAACCGGGCCACCGACGCCGAGCGCCAGCGTGAGGTTGATACCGAAGGTCACGGCGAGCCCGACGGCGATGCCCGCGAACGCGCCGTACTTGTTCCCCTTTCGCCAGAACAGTCCGAGGAAGATCGGTGGGACGATGTGGACGAGGGCCTCGTAGGTCCAGATCGCGATCCGGGCCAACAGGGGGAGATCGAACGTCGCGATGTAGAACGCCATCGCCACCCACGCGACGATGACGACTCGGGATATGTTGACCGCACGCCCGGTCGGGATGTCCGGTTTGAGCTCTTTGACGATGTTCCACGCCGTAACGACGCCGACCGTCGTGAGCTGGGAGTCGATGCTCGACATGCCGGCGGCGAGCACGACGATCCCGACACCCGCGAGCAACAGCGGCCCACCGGCCATCCGGGCCATGACGAAGAAGGCGCTCTCGCCCGCTGACGCTGCCTGCGGGACGAGGCTGATCCCCAATCCGAGAAGCAACAGCAAGAACGTGGCGAGGACCGCGATGATCGGTGCCCCGACGGCGACTTTTTTCACTTCTCGAACGTTCTTTGCGAGAAAGATTCGGTTGAAGATCTCGAGCCACGCGTAGCCGCCGAGCGCCCCGGTGAGGATGATCGACGCCCAGTAGCCGCTCCCGCCATTGACGACGAGCAGCTCGGGGTTTTGCCGTGCGATCTGTTCCAACATCGGTCCGTAGCCGCCGAACAGGCTGTTGGCGATCCACACGAGACCGACGAACAGCACGATCGTCGAAATGATTCCCTGGATGAAGTCAGTGACGACGACGCTTCGCATCCCCGCGAAGACGATGTACACGAGGATCACCGCCGTGATGATCCCCATGCCGACGTCGAACGAGATGGTACCGTTCGTCGCCTCGCTCATCAGGAGCCCGAACGTCTTGATGCTCAACACCTGCCACGGCGCGCCGATGACGATCGCCGCAACGGCCACGAGCACCGACAGTGCCGGCGAATTGAACCGGAGGCGGATGAAGTCGGGCATGTTGTAGAGGTCGTGGAGCTTCCCCCACTTCCAGATACGGGGGGCGATGGCGTAGTACACCACCAGCCCGGCGATGGTGTACACGACGAGATAGAAGGCGATGGTACCGCCGGAGCCGGCCAGGGCGAACCAGCTGGTGTAGGCGCTGGCGACGATCCACGTCGCGAGGATCGTGAAGATCATCATCCACCACGGGTACGACCGACCGGCGACCGCGTACTCCTCCATGGTGTTGTCGCGCATTCGCCCCCAGACGAGGACGACCACTCCCAGTAGCCCGATGTAGCCGAGGATGAGGATCGCAGGAAGGAGATCGTTCAGCGCCATCAGACCACCTCACCCCGCTTGAGCTCGACCCAGTACAGCACCGACAAGCCGAGCGACATCAGTAGGCTGATCAACAGCGTCCAGAACAACACGAACGACAGACCGAAGACGTACGGCTCTGCCCGGTTGACGATCGAAAAGAACGGCGGCATCATGGTGAGGAACAACAGGAGAAAGTACGCGCCGAACGCGAGAACGACCGTGCGCCGCCGCGGTCTTCTCACCCACTGTACGAGCGTGTTGGCCGACGCCTGATCCGTGCTTCGCGATGCCATACCAACACCATGACTCTACGATATAAATATGCGTCGATAAATAGGACTTGGTCCCACTGAAATCCACAAAGTGGGATTTGAGACAGTATCGTCGCGAACGAACCGTATCCTGGTTCGGACTTGGGTCACACGTCGCCGGCAAGCGAGAGCGCGGCGTTTGCGTACACATTGGCCCCCGCGACACAGTCGTCCCACTCGGTGAACTCGGCTTCGTTGTGTGTCGTCCCGCCAACGGACGGGACAAACACCATTCCAGCAGGCATGATTCGGGAGAGATATTTCGCATCGTGTCCAGCACCGCTCACGACCCGCTCGTGCGCGACGTCAAGCGTCGCAGCAGCGTCACCGACCGCTTCGCGGAGTTCCGGCGCGAACTCCGTGACGGAGGTTTCCCAAACCGTGTCGAGCTCGTACGTCGTCCGATGTCGTTCGCACGCCGCCGCGAGCTCGGCCGCGACGCGCTCGGCGGCCGTCTGGACGACATCGTCGTCCGCGGAACGGACATCGATGGTGAACTCGGCGCGGTCGGGGACGACGTTGATCGAGTCCGGTTCGGCTCGTATCCGGCCGACAGTCGTCACCGCGTCGGTCGAGAGCCGGTTCGGGAGGGCGTTGATCTCGCTCACGGCGTCCGCCGCCGTCGCCACCGCATCGTGACGGGCGTGCATCGGCGTCGGGCCAGCGTGATCCGTCTCACCGTGAATCGTTGCTTCGAGCCATCGGATCCCGAACACACCGTCGACGACGCCGACCGAGGCTCCGTGCTCCGCCAGTTTCGGTCCCTGCTCCACGTGGAGTTCGAGGTAGGCGTGGTGGTCGTGTGACCGAACTGGGTGCTCGCCGTCGTAGCCGATGCGTTCGAGTGCGTCGCCGAGACGCGTCCCATCCGCATCCGTCATGGCGAGCGCCGTTTCGAGACCGAGTTCGCCGACGAAAACCGCGCTCCCGAGCATGGCGTGCTGGAACCGAGAGCCCTCCTCGTTGGTCCAGTCGACGATTTCGATCGGACGTTCGGTTTCGATGTCCTCCTCTTCGAGGGTTCGAAGCGTCTCCAGTGCCGCAAGCACCCCGAGCTGTCCGTCGAATCGCCCGCCACGAGGCTGTGTGTCGAGGTGTGATCCGATCAGAACGGGAGCCGCATCCGCGTTCGTCCCGTCACGCCTCGCGAAGACATTGCCGATCGCATCGATCCGAACGTCGAGACCGATCTCCCGAAGGTCGGCGACGAACCGGTCGCGCGCTTTCCGATCCGCATCGGTGAGCGCAAGACGATGGAGACCACCCTGCTCGGTGGCACCGATCGCGGAGTACGTTTCGAACGAGTCCCGAAACCGTTCCGCATCGATCGTCACCATGGGTATCTACCGACCCGATGTTCGCTCGAACCAGAGCGACGAAAGCTCCTGGGAGACGTTCGAGGTGGGCTGAACGATCGATCGTGGTGGCCTGGTCGACAGCTCGTTCGTGATTCCGGTGAAGTTCCGATAATACTCTCGTTTGTCATGAGTCCGTATTGTCCTCCCGAGCTGTGGTCGGTCGTTCGCTTCACGGGCCGACCGAAACCACAGCAGCCCCAAACGGGGCAGTCGTCCGATGTCCGGTCGCTACGACGACACGATGTCGATCATCTCGCCCGCGCCGACGTCCTCGGCGGCGGTGTAGAGCTGTTCGGCGGTGGCGATGTCCTGGATCGCGAGCCCGGTCGAGTCGAACACCGTCGTCGCCGTCCGGAGCGACGACCGGTCCTCGGTGACGACCTCGCCGACCGTCGCCGCCACGTCCGCCCGGGTGAACGTTCCATCGGCCACGGGGACATTGATCTCGCCGCTGTGCGAGCACTGCTCCCAGTCGTCGACGACGACCGCCGCGCTGTCGAGGATCGCGGGATCGAGCTCCTGCTTGCCCGGTGCGTCGGCCCCCATCGCGTTGATGTGGGTCCCCTCGCCGATCCACTCGGCGTCGAGGATCGGGTCGCGGGAGGGTGTCGTCGTCGAGATCACGTCACACCGGCCGAGCTCTGCGGGGGTGCCGCCGACGATCTCGCAGTCGCGGTGGGACTCCTTGTCGACGAACGCCTCGATGGCGCTCTCGTCGAGATCCGAGACCACGACTTCGGCGAGGTCGAACTCGGTCGCGATCGCCGCGAGCTGGGTGCGGGCCTGAACGCCGGCACCGAGCAGCCCCAGCGAGTCGGTATCGGGCGGAGCGAGGTGACGGGTCGCGACGCCAGCGGCGGCCCCGGTCCGAAAGCGGGTGAGCTCGGTGCCGTCGATCACCGCGAGCGGGTACGCCGATTCGGGATCGCTGTACACCACGAGCCCCATCACGGTCGGGAGCCCGAACCGATCGGGGTTGTCGGGGTGGACGTTGACCCACTTGACGCCGGCCCCTTCGCCGACCTGGGCCGGCATCGAGCGGAAGTCGCCGTTGACCTCGGGGAGATCGACGTACGACTTCGGCGGCATCGTCGCGTCGCCGCCCTCGTACGACCGGAACGCGCTCTGGAGGCCGTCGATGATGGCAGGCATGTCCGCGTACTCGCGAACGTCGGCGGCACTGATGATCCGGGTGCCGTCCGGCACCTGGCCGTCGAGCGCTGCGGTGTGACTAGTTGAAGACGTCATCGATGGCTCCGTCGAGGACGCTCACCGCACGATCCAGCTGGTCGTCACTCGTGATCAGCGGGGGCGTCACCATGATCTGGAACGACGGCCGACCGCCGCCGAAGAGCACGCCGTCCTCGCGGGCGGCCCCGAGCACGTCCATCACCGGGTTGTCACCGTCGTCCACCCGGGGATCGTGGAACGGCTCGCCGGTCTCGGGATCGGCGAACTCGACCGTCCAGAGGAACCCCCGACCGTGAACGTCGTGGACGACGTCGTGAGTGGCTTCGAGGTCTTCGAGTCCCTCGCGGAGCACGGGTTCGAGCTCCCCGACGTTCTCGATCGGCCCCTCGGTGTAGGCGTCGATCGCGGCGACGCCGGCGGCGCAGGCCACCGGATGGCCGCCGAACGTCTGGCCGAGATCGAACCCCTCGCGCTCGACGTACGACCCCACGTCGGGGCCCGCGATGACGCCCGCGAGCGGCGCGTACGCGCCCGTGACGCCCTTCGCGAACGTGATCATGTCCGGATCCACGGGTTCGGTGTCCATCCCGAACCAGTCGCCACACCGGCCGAACCCCGCGATGACCTCGTCGGCGATCAGGGAGATGTCGTACTCGTCACAGAGCTCCCGGACGCGCTCGAAGTACCCTGGTGGAGCGGGGAACCCGCCGCTGGTGCCGGCTACTGGCTCGGTGAGGATCGCGGCGATCGAGTCGGGGTCCTCGTTGCGGATCACGAACTCGAGGTGGTCGGCCGCGAGCCGCGCGAGCTCGTCGGGATCGTCGGTGTCGAACGCCCGCGGGATCGGCGGCAGGAACTTCGCCGCACCGGTGGTCGCCGCGTGGTTTTCGAGCGTCGCGCGGGTGTCGGGATCGCCCGTCAGGCTCCCCGCCCCGTAGGTGCCGCCGTGGTACGAGCGCCACCTGGTGAGCACCTTCGGCGCGTCGTGGTACTCCCGGGCGAGCTGGACCGCGACCTCGTTGGCCTCGCTCCCCGAGATCGAGAGGAACGTGTGCGAGAGGTCGCCCGGCGCGATCTCGGCGAGTCGTTCGGCCAACTCCTCACGGATCGGCGTGCTCTTCGCCGAGGAGACGTACGGAATCTGCCTCGCCTGGTCGGCCATCGCCTCGACCACCGACTCCTGGTCGTGGCCGAGGTTGGCGCAGTACAGCTGCGAGCAGAAGTCGAGGTACTCCTTCCCCGCGTCGTCCGTGACGGTGACGCCCGACCCCTCGGTGATCGTGAGCACGTCGCCGGTGGGATCGTACCAGTGGGGGATGCTCGTCCCGTCGCTCCGTGCAGCCGGTGCCTGCTGTGACATGGTCGGTGGTTGCAGTCCATCATAATAAGGCTTTCTTGGACTGTATCCAAAAACCTCTCACTCCGCGAAACTCCGTTCTTCGGGTCCGCGACTCAGCCGTGGCCCGCCAGCACGGCGTTCACCGCCGCTCCGGTGAGGAGGATGAACATGCTCGCGTACACCCAGATCAGCACCGAGAGCACGACGCCGAGCACCTCGTATGCCTCCTGGGTGATCGCGTAGGTGGCGTAGAGCTGGAAGGCGACGTGAAACAGCGCCCAGCCGACCGCGGCCACCACTGCCCCCGGGAGCACCTCCTGGGGAGTCACGTCGACGTTCGGGAACACGTAGTACAGCGGGAAGAACACGACCGCGAGCACGACCACGAACAGCAGCGGGTTGGCGAGTCGCACGAGCGGTCCCAGTGGAACTACCGCGACGATCGTACCCACGATCACCGACGCGAACAGCCCGACCCCCACGGCGAGCACGGCCACGACGCCGTCACCGAACTGTCGCCGGAGCGACTCGTGGGTCGGCGCGTCGTAGATCGTCGCGAAGGCGATGTCGAGCCCGCGGAAGATCCTGAGGAGGCTCCAGACCAGCGCGGCGGCACCCAGTACCACGAGACCGGTGCGATCCGCCGCGCCCGTGATCGCGTCCGCGAGCAGCGCCCGCGCCTGCGGCGTGAGATACGGCTGTGTCACCTCGTTCATGTAGCCGACGCCGGCCTCGCCGCCGACCGCCGAGACCGCGACGAGCGAGAGCAACGACACCGGGACGAGCGCGACGAACACGTGGTACGCGAGGCTCCCGGCGAGAAAGGGCACGTAGTTCCCGGTCACGTGGCGCGTGATCCGGCGGACGATCGTTGGCAGCGTGGCGATGCGATCGTTCATGTTCGGTGTCTCGACGGGACGGTGGAATCACCGCTGCGCGATCGACGACCCGCGTCTCCCGGTCTCACTGGGTTCGGGTACGACGAGCGGCGGAATATATCCACGGCCTTCGATGGCTCGGCCGGCGAGCGACACCGAACCGCTTCGACGACTCGTCCGGGCGGTTGCGTCGGCGTCACGCCAGGCGCACCCGGTGCGGTCCGCACTCGCGGGTCGGCCGCCGAGTCGCTCCGTTCGCGGACGAGAGCGAGCATGCGAATACAGCCCCAACTGTCTTGATCGCGTCCGAGGTACGACCTATCGATGTCTGTCCAGAACACCCGCGACCTGTTCGAGCACGAGCTACAGGACATCTACTTCGCCGAACACGAGCTCACGTCGGCGTACGAACGGATGGCCGAACACACCGCGGACGACGAGATCCAGGCGTTCTTCGAGGAGCACGTCGACGAGACCGCCGACCACATCGAGCGGCTCGTCGAGGTCTTCGAGCAGACCGACGAACCGCCACAGACCGAGGAGTGCGAGGGTATCGAGGGGCTGCTCACCGAGTGGGAGGGGTTCCTCGACGAGGCCGAGAGCGGGCCGCTGCTCGATTACTACAACCTCGTCACGGCGGTCAAGACCGAACGCTACGAACAGTCGGCCTACGAGAGCCTCGTCGGCCTCGCCGAGCACGAGGGCCGCTCCGAGGCCGCCGACCTCCTCCGTGAGAACTTGGCGGAGGACGAGGCAACGCTCGACGAACTCGGCGAGATGGTCGACGACTACGACGCGCTCTCGTAAGGCTCGCGTCCGCTCACACCACGACCACGCCTCCTTCCGGTTCAGTTGCCGTTCGTCTCGATCCGCGCACCCTCGTTTCGGGGTTCACAGACCACGACGTTGCCGTCGACGCCCGCCGACGCGAGCGCGTCGCGGGCCGCCGTGCGGGCTTCCTCGGCGTGTGCGTCGTCGGTCAGGCCGTACACCGCGGGGCCCCACGACGACTGGCCCGCGCCCGCGATCGCCGCCGACGCACCGAGGTCGTCGATCAGGTCGCCAAGCGGCGGGCGGTAGACGCCGCCCTGCTCGTCGGCGTACCACGCGCCGTTGAGGCGACCGAGTTCGGCGATCGCGCTCCCGAACGGCTTCAGCGATCCCTCGGCTGCCGCCGGCAGCAGCCGCCGCGCGACCAGTTTCGCGATCTCGTCGGTGATCGCGGGGTCGGCGTGGGCCGCGACGCGTTCGAGACTCCGTTCCTCGCCCTCGCCGCTCCGGCCCGCCGCGAGGTCGGGGAGCACGAGGACGAACCGCCACGCCTCGGGGAGCGCGTGGCGGGCGATCGGTTCGGGCACCGTCCACTCGCCCTCTGCCGGCGGGTCGGCGGTGAACCGCTCGGTCCGGTGACCCGCGTCGACGACGAACCCGCCCCGTTCGAACGCTGCACAGCCGACGCCGCTGCGTCCCCCGCGACCCAGCGCCGGCGCGCGCTCTCGCACTCGTGGCTCGCGATCGTGTGCCCGCGCGACCGCCGCGAGCACGGCGAGGGCGAGCTGGGTGCCGCTGCCGAGGCCGACGTGGCGGGGGAGTCGCTCACGGACCGCGACCTCGGCACCCGAGACGCCGAGCAGTTCGACCGCGCGGTCGGCGTACTCGCCAGTCCGAGGGTCGTCCGCGTGTACTGTTTCGGCGGGCCGGGCGTCGACGACGAGCCGGGGTTCGGCGAGCGCGCACCCGACGCCGCCGTAGAGCCGTTCGCGTGCGAGTGCGAGGCTCTGGAACCCGAAGTGGAGCCGCGCGCCCGCCGTGACCCGCGCCATGGGGAACGCTCGACCCGTTCGCGAAAATCGGTTACGGTCGCTCGCCGAGGACGTGCGCCGCCGCGTGGTCCGCGCCGTTCTCGTACGCCGGCGGGTCGAGGGGTTGGCCGACTGCCCGGACGACGTGGGAGATCGAGTGCTCGACCTGGAACCCCTCGACCCCCGTGCGCTCGATGACCCGCGAGACGCCGTGTTGTTCGTCGGTGAACGGATAGATCACACAGGGCGTGCCGGCGACCGCGGCCTCCATCACGGTCGAGTAGCCGGAACACACCACCCGATCGGCGGCACGCAGATGGGGAAGCAACGCGGGCACGCACTCCCAGTCCGGGCTGCCGACGAACGTCACGTCGTGGCCCGCAGTGCGAAGCCGATCCGTGAGCTCGTCGAACCCGTTCGAGTACGCGCTCGGCACCACGAGGACGTCGGTCTCGACGGGTGGTCGCCCCTCGTCGCCGTCCGTCACGTCGAGCGCGATCGGCGGAACACGCGTTACACCGGGAGGATCGCCGGGATCGGCCGGCCAGATCGATGGGTAGAGGAAGTCCTCCGCGGCGAACTGCTGGTGACGGTTGAGCAGCCAGGTGAAGCCCTGTTCGATGACCGCGTCGTAGTACGACGAGGCGTTGTGGGTGCAGACGAACAGCCGCGTGTCGGCGAACTCGGCCGCCATCGCGGCGAACATGTCGTCGGTCACGAGCGCGTCGGGCTGCTCGCGTCGGAGCCAGCCCACGTAGTCCGCCACCCGGTGGGCGCTGTTGGGAAGGCTGTTGGCGAGCACGCGCGCGAGCGAGCCGCCCTGGTAGTCGCCGATGAAGTCGACGGCGGCGGGTTCGAACTGCTCGTACCCGTTGAACTCGATGAAGCGCGCACCGTGGCCGCCGCCGGCGAGCGTGACCGTCGCGCCGCGGGCTTCGAGGGCGCGCGCGACCGCCAGCATCCTGGTCGCGTGCCCCGCTCCCTCGGGGTAGTGGGCGACGGCCACAGTGGGTGCCATTGCCCCTCCCTGCCACCGGCGGCCACAAAACCTGTTCGACTCGGTTCCACCCGAACGTGACGGAGCAACAAACCGTTACGGCCCCGAATCAGCACCCAAACCGATCACGACGGACGATCGATCGAACGTACGGGGGGCGAACGATCGGGCGAAATCCACGAGCCGGCGACCCGATCCCTGCCGGCACCGCATATCTACCGCCGACCGACAGTATAAACCGCTGGCCGCCGAGGCGGGGGTATGAGTCAGCAGCCGAAATCGCCCGAGGCGGACCACGAGGGCGGGTCGAGGGATCGAGGTGAAGCCGGATCGCCCGAGGGTCTCCGGAGCCGCGAAGTCACGGACGGCCCCGAGCGCGCGCCCCATCGAGCGATGTTCCGCGCGATGGGGTTCGACGACGCGGACCTCGACTCGCCGATGGTCGGCATCGCGAACCCCGCCGCCGACATCACGCCGTGTAACGTCCACCTCGATTCGGTCGCCGAGAGCGCCATCGAGGGCGTCGACGAGGCGGAGGGGATGCCGATCGAGTTCGGCACGATCACGATCTCGGATGCGATCTCGATGGGTACTGAAGGAATGAAGGCCTCGCTCGTGAGTCGGGAGGTGATCGCCGACTCCGTGGAGCTGGTGGCCTTCGGCGAGCGCATGGACGCCCTCGTCACCGTCGCGGGCTGTGACAAGAACCTCCCCGGGATGATGATGGCCGCGATTCGGACCGATCTACCGTCGGTGTTTTGCTACGGCGGGTCGATCCTGCCTGGCGAGCACGGGGGCCGGGAAGTCACCGTCCAGGACGTCTTCGAAGGCGTCGGCACGTACGCCGAGGGTGAGATGAGCCGCGAGGAGCTCGACGACCTCGAACGCAGCGCCTGCCCCGGTGCGGGCTCGTGCGGTGGGATGTTCACCGCGAACACGATGGCGTCGATCGCGGAGGCGATCGGCCTCGCACCGCTCGGGAGTGCGAGCCCACCCGCAGAAAGCGACGAGCGCCGGGTAGTCGCCCGGGAAGCGGGTGAGATCGCGCTTGACGCGGTCGCGGAGGACCGCAAACCGTCGGACATCCTAACGCGTGCGAGCTTCGAGAACGCGATCGCGCTTCAGGTCGCGATGGGTGGCTCCACGAACGCCGTGCTCCACCTGCTGGCGATGGCCGCCGAGGCGGGCATCGACCTCGACATCGAGACCTTCGACGAGATCTCCCGGCGGACGCCGAAGATCGCGAACCTCCAGCCCGGCGGCACGCGCGTCATGAAGGACCTCCACGACGCCGGGGGCGTGCCGGTCGTGGTTCGCCGGCTCGTCGAGGGTGGCTACATGGACGGCGACGCGATGACCGTCACCGGGCGCACGATCGCCGAGGAGCTCAACGAACTCGACCTTCCCGACGACGAGTCGATCGACGCCGACTTCCTTCGGCCCGTCTCGGACCCGTTCTACGAGGAGGGCGCGATCCGGATCCTGACGGGGAACCTCGCACCCGACGGCGCGGTCATCAAGGTCACTGGCGAGGAGGGCCTCCGCCACGAGGGTCCGGTTCGAGTGTTCGAACGCGAGGAGGGCGCGATGGAGTACGTCCAGGAGGGTCACGTCGACTCCGGCGACGTGCTCTGCATTCGCAACGAGGGGCCGAAGGGTGGACCCGGGATGCGCGAGATGCTCGGCGTGACCTCCGCGGTCGCGGGCCAGGGTCACGCGGAGGACGTCGCGCTCTTCACCGATGGGCGGTTCTCGGGGGCGACTCGCGGGTTCTCGATCGGTCACGTCGCACCCGAGGCGTTCGCCGACGGGCCGATCGCCGCGCTGGAGGACGGCGACCGCGTGACGATCGACGTCGCCGAACGGACTCTCGAAGTCGACCTCACCGACGCCGAGATCGAGTCCCGCCTGGCCGAGCGCGAGCGGCCCGATCCCGACTACACTTCGGGCGTGCTCGCGAAGTACGGGGCGATGTTCGGTTCAGCGGCCGACGGTGCGGTGACGAACCCCAGTGCGAAGCGGGAATAGCGGGGGGTGGTGCGGTTGCGGCGGCGGTGCAGTTGCGGTCCTGGTGGATGAAGGGCGAGACCACGAACGGAGTGAGTGGTTGAGGGCTTCGGCGGTCGTGGTTGCGGTGCGGAAAGCACAGCAGTCGTACCGTGAGCGAGGCGAAGCCGAGCGAGCGGGTGTTTTTGGTCCAGATTTTTGCGAGTAGCGAGGGACGCGGAGCGTCCCTCGTACCGTGCGAGCGGGCTTCGGCCCGCGAGCAGAGAGCGGTGGGCAAGCGAGTGTAACGAGCGAGCGCACCCGACGAAGTAAAAAGGTGGGTGGGGAGTCGCAAAGGTTTAGCGGGCGGGTACGCTACCGCGAGCATGGCGGACTGTCCACTCGCCGACGAATGCCCGAGTTTCTCCGAGCGGGTCGCCGGGATGGGGTGTCAACACTACGGCAACCGGGGCGGCGCTGAGTGGTGCAACCACTACAGCCAGCCGATCCGCGAGCTCAAGTCCCAGCCCGTGCAGATCGGCGAGGAGCTGATCGTCGACGTGACGGACATCCACGAGAGCGGGGCCGGCGTCGGCCGGACTGAGGATGGATTCATCGTCTTCGTCGACGGCGTGCTCCCCGACGCACGCGCCCGAGTGAAAGTCACCAAAGTCCGCTCGAACCACGCGAGGGCCGACGAGCTCGAACGCCTGCCGATGGACGACGAGGACGAAGGCGACGCGGGCGACGCAGCGGACGGCGAAACCGACGGAGACGATGGCGACGGAAACGAGCGCGATGGCAGGCCGAAACGCCGCGAGCGGCTGGGTAGTCGGGAGAACTTCTGGGGCGGGTAGGGCGGGTCGACGACCGAGTGGACAGCTACTTTTCGATCACCACGTCTCGACGGTGCCGTCGCGAACGTCTTCGAGACAGCCCTCGCAGTCGGGATGGCCAGCCTCGAAGCAGTCGGGAACGTAGCCGTCGAGGACCACGGTGCGCTTCTGGGCGTGGCGGCGACAGACGATCCGGGCGTGCTCGTCGTAGGGACCCTCGGCGTCGGCGCGTTCCTGGCCTTGGCTGTAGGCGCGCTTCGCCGCCGCGAACCGGCGACCCGCTGCGCGCGCGGTCGCCCCGAGAAACCCTCTGCGCCGCTCGTCGCTCATGGGTTCGATTGCGTGGCGCGCTACAAAGGCCCGTCGGCTTCCCGGAAGCCTTACTATCCACGGCGTGATGGTTGCCGACGGTAGCCGATGACCTCCCATACTCGTTTCTGACCGGGCCCATCGGTGGGTGGTGTCACCCGCCCGACGGCGATCGGTCCGGTTCGCGCACGCACCGTTTTCGACCGACGATCAGGCGACAGACCAGACAAAATCCATGCCAGGACCGGTCTTCATCGAGGGCGAACGGATCGAACTCAGAACCGTCGAAGAGGAGGATATCGAGTTCCTCACCCGCGGCGTGAACCATCCCGCGATCCGCCGGTACATCTCGGCGTTTCGAACACCACAGAACGGAGAGCGTTACGACGAGGTCTTCGAGAACGTCGATAGCAGCGAGAACGGGGCGAGCCTCCTCGTCTGCGCCGACGGCGAGCGGGTCGGCTCCGTTCAGTTGTATCCCGTCGACGACGGCCGCGGCACGGCGAACCTCGCGTACTGGATCGACCCCGAACACCAGAACGACGGTTACGCGACGGAGGCGTGCGAGCTCGTCGTCGCGTACGGCTTCGAGGAGCTTCGACTCCATCGCATCTCGGCGGTGACGATGGCTCCGAACGCCGCCTCGCGACGGGTACTCGAACGCCTCGGCTTCACCCACGAGGGGACGAAACGCGAGTCGGCGTTCGCCGAGGGTGAGCACGTCGACGAGGAGCAGTACGGCCTGCTCGAAACCGAGTGGCGCGAAAGACGCGAGCAACACGACGAAACGAGGTCGGCTCCGTAGCGTCTGCAGATTCACTTTCACCCCGCTCGCGGAACTTTTTATACCGTCGGGAGCCAAGCGGTGTACGTCTCCCACCGAAAACAAAGCGGAGACAGGAACACCAATGACGGACGTACAACAGCACGCGGAGCAGATCCACGACCAGTTTTCGGACGAGTTAGACATCACCGTCGCGGACGTCGAGGAACGCCTCGACACCCTGGTGAACGAGTACAAGGTCCCCGCGGAGGAGGCCCGCCGGAGCGTCACCAGCAGCTACCTCGACGAGGCCGGGATGAACAGGGACGAACTCGGCGGCGAGAGCGAGGAACGCACCCTCGAAACGATCGCCGCGCCCGAGGAGTGGGTCGATCTCACGGTGAAGGTCCTCCAGCTCTGGGAGCCACGAAGCGAGTCGATCGCCCAGGTGGGGCTGCTGGGCGACGAGACGAGCACGATCAAGTTCACGGCGTGGGCGACCTCCGACCTGCCCGAGCTCGAAGAGGGAGCGGTCTACCGGCTCGAAAACGTCGTCACCGACGAGTACGAGGGCCGCTTTTCAGTAAAGCTCAACCGGACGACCACGATCGAGGAGCTCGACGAGGAGCTCGACGTGCCCGAGTCGGGTGGCGACAGCGAGGACCGCGAGGTCGGTTCGATCGACGCGCCCGAGGAGTGGGTGAACGTCACCGCGAAGATCACCCAGCTCTGGGAGCCACGCAGCGAGTCGGTCGGCCAGGTCGGCCTACTGGGCGATCCCTCCGGCACGCTCAAGTTCACCAAGTGGGCGAAGTCGGACCTGCCCGAACTCGAAGAGGGGTCGGTGTACCGGCTCGAAAACGTGGTGACCGACGAGTACGAGGGGGATTTCTCGGTCAAGCTCAATCGGACGACCACGATCGAGGAGCTCGACGAGGAGATGGAGGTCGGTGACGACGCCATCACCGTGGAGGGCGCGCTGGTCGACATCCAGCGCGGTAGCGGCCTCATCAAGCGGTGTCCCGAGGAGCGGTGTACGCGCGTCCTCCAGAACGGGCGCTGTTCGGAGCACGGCGAGGTCGAGGGCGAGTTCGACCTCCGGGTGAAGGCCGTGATCGACGACGGCAACGCGGTCCACGAAACCATCTTCGATCGGGAGGCGACCGAAGAACTCGCCGGCATCTCGCTCGACGAGGCGAAGGAGATGGCGATGGACGCGCTCGATACTACTGTGGTGGCCGACGAGATCCGCGAGGGAGTCCTCGGCGGGTACTACCGCGTCGAGGGCCCCACTCTCGGCCGGTACGTGCTCGCGAACGACTTCGAGCGGCTCGGCGGGCCGACGGACGCCGAGGAAACGCTCATCAAAGCGAGGTCGCTGTAATGAGTGGCGCACCCACCCGCGAGGTCGCCCAGCGCGTGTTCGCGAGGGAGTTCAACGACGGCAGCGAGACGTTCAAGGAGAGCGACGAGGAGCGCGCGCCGGTCTACCTCCTGCTGCCGACGGGCGAGCGCGCGAACCGGATCTTCTTCGTGGGCACGCTGACCGAGACCGAAGACGTCGGCTCGGATTCGGAGTACTGGCAGGGCCGCGTGGTCGATCCCACCGGGACGTTCTACGTCTACGCCGGCCAGTACCAGCCCGAGGCCGCGAGCGCGCTTCGGGAGATCGAACCCCCGGAGTACGTCGCAGTGGCGGGCAAGCCCCGAACGTTCGAGACCGACGACGGCGAGACCAACGTCGCGGTTCGCCCCGAATCGATCACCGTGGTCGACGCCGACGCCCGCGACCGCTGGGTGGTCGAGGCCGCCGAGCGGACGATCGAGCGGATCCAGGCGTTCGACGACGATACCAACGAGTACGCCCGAATGGCGGCCGAGCGCTACGATCTGCCAGTCGAGAACTACCGGCGCGCGGCGGTGTCGGCGCTCGAAAGCCTCGAAGAGGCCGACGAGGTCGCGATCGACGCCGACTGACGCGACTCCGATTCACCGCTTTTCGATACGACGGATCCGCCAGTGCCAGCGTCTGACAAAGGATTAAGTCCGCAGGGCCACAACGGACGACTCCAGATGGGCAACAAGAACAAGACGATCTCGTTTCGGGTGAACGAGGACGCCTTCGAGACGCTCCGCGAGATCGCCGAGGAGCGCGACATCTCGCTGTCGGCGGTCTTTCGGAACTACGTCGACATGCTGGTTGCCCACGACGGTCAGGTCCAGGTCGTCCCCGAGCACGAGGTCGACGACGAATCCACAGAGAGCGGGTCGAGCTTCCCGCCGAAAGTCGAGGTACCGAAGAGCTACGTTCGAGAGCACGAGCGGCTCGAACTCGAAGCCGAGCACCTCCGCGACCAGCTCGACGAGCACCGGCGGTACGTCACCCAGTTGAGCCAGCGTCTCGAAGAGGAGGAGGACGGCGAGGACGTGATCCAGCTCGAAGAGCTCGACGACGAGGCCGACGGCGAGGAACCCTTCAGACTGGGTTAGAGCAGGTCGCGCTTTCGTTCGCTCACTCGTTGCTGCATGTCGCGGTCGTGCTCGACGTTCGCGAGGTCCTCCATCGCTTCGAGCGTGCGGACCGAGCTGTCGAGAAAGGAGAGCACGTCGCCCGGATAGGCCGTCACGAGATACTCGTCGCCCATCACGTCGACGATGGCATCCGGGCCGAGCCCCTGGGCGCGAAGGTCGAGCAGATACCGCATGAACTTCCGCTCGGGGTGGCCACAGTAGGGGTTCGACTCGCAGTCACAGTCGAGGAAGTCCTCGGCGAAGTCGAGCACCCGTTCTTGTGTTGCGTCGTCGAGCTTCGAGAGCCCCTCGCCGGAGTAGAGCAGATCGAGGGTCGCGCCGCTGAACGCGCTCCGCGGGATCCGGGTTTCGAGCTGGGACCCGATCCGGCGGTGGTTCTTGACGTAGATCTTGTCCGTGATGGCCACGCGTGTGATGTCGTACGGACGAGACCGGCAAAAGCGTCGCGGAACCGCTCGGAGTTCGACGGCCCGGCGGCCCGAGTCGTAACGTACTTTATTCGCTGGGGAGAACTGCTATTTGCGTGTCCGGGTTGGGGTAGTGGTCATCCTTCAGCCTTGTGGAGGCTGAGACGCGGGTTCGATTCTCGCACCCGGACTTTCTGCGGAACGTAGTGGCGAAGAAAGCCGGACGGCGAGATCGAATCAGGGAGCGAAGCGAGCGACTACGAGTGGAACGACCGTGGTTCGATTCTCGCACCCGGACTATGACAATCTTCTCATATTCCTTCAGCTAACCCACCCGTACAGTACATCGGCCTATCCGCCGGATTCTGCGCACTCACCGACGCGTAGCCAATCGGTAGCTGACGCCAAAGGGGGGAGGGTGGATCAACGGGGCGGCGGTTACAAGGTGATGCCACGCAACGGACCGCCCATCGTTGATCCTATCTGAGAACCTATCGCACGTTGTAATAAGTTTTGTGTGAAGTTCGTGCCCGTTGCCACTTTTGCGAGGCGGTCCGATGGATGAACGCGTTCAGGTCGGGATACCGGGGCGGGCCAGGGACGGAAGCCAGAACTGTTTGAGTGTCGCCGAAACCACGGTTCCAGCGTGTGTCCGTCGAGTATAGGAACAACTTTTAATACAGTCTTCTCGCTATGTCCTGAGAGAGTTCACCATGGTACAGGTACTCTGGCTCGTCGTGGCGGCGCTCATCACGTTCAGCGTGGGATACCTCGGTTACTCGCGGTATCTCGCACGGTTCGTCGAACTCGACGACGAGCGCGAGACGCCGGCACACAAGTATCGTGACGGACAGGAGTACGTCCCCTCGCGGCGGTCGGTGCTGCTCGGCCACCACTACTCCTCGATCGCGGGCGGTGCGCCGATCGCGGGACCGATCACCGCCGCGGCGGCGTTCGGCTGGCTCCCGGCGATCCTCTGGATCGCGATCGGCAACCCACTCTTCGGGGCGGTGCACGACTTCATGTCGCTGTCCTCCAGCATGCGTCACGAGGGCAAGTCGATCGGATACATCATCGGCGAGTACGTCGGCGAACGCGGGAAGGACATGCTGCTGTGGTTCGCCTTCCTCACGATCATCCTCGTGATCGCGGCCTTCGCCTTCCTGATCGGGAGCATCTTCG
The DNA here is from genome assembly GCF_000334895.1 of Halococcus agarilyticus. NCBI lineage: Archaea > Methanobacteriati > Methanobacteriota > Halobacteria > Halobacteriales > Halococcaceae > Halococcus > Halococcus agarilyticus. The sequence goes on from NZ_BAFM01000003.1 coordinate 189,885, forward strand.
ACGCGTTCCCTCAGGCCGCCACCGCGTCGGTGATCTACATCGCGCTCGCGGTGCTCTTTGGGGTGTATCTCTACCAGTTCGATCTCCCCTTCCTTCCCGGTGCGGTCGGGTTCGTCGCGGCGGTGTTCGCCGGGGTCTGGGTCGGTCTCCAGTACCCGATCGCGCTGGCCGCGCGCGAGGAGCTCCCCGAGGGAACGATCGTGCTGTTCGGGAGCGCGCTCGACTGGCTGCCGCTCGCGGCGTCGATCAACCCGAACGTGGCGGCGTGGATCCTCGTCACCGTGCTCTACGCGTTCGCGGCGAGCGTCCTCCCGGTGTGGGTGTTGCTCCAGCCGCGTGACTTCCTGACGTCGAGCCTGCTCTACACCGGCGTCGGCGGCATGCTGCTCGCGATCGTCGTCGGGTCGCTCGTCGGCTTCACCACGGTCGACGTCGTGGTTCCCTCGGCGGGGATCGACGTCACGGTGAGTTCGCTCACGACCCAGATCGAACCGTTCACCGGACTCGTCCACTCGGATCTCGGCCCGATCTTCCCGTTCCTGTTCGTCACCATCGCCTGTGGGACGATCAGCGGCTTTCACTCGTTGGTCTCCTCGGGGACGACCGCGAAACAGCTCGACAACGAAAGCGACGCGCGACTCATCGGTTACGGCTCGATGCTCGGTGAGGGGCTGCTCGCGGTGACGGCGGTGGTCGCGGTCTCGATCATCGCCACCACCACCGAGTCGCTGAGTGCCGCGCTCGTGACCTTCCCGGCGGGCGGCGGCGCGCTGCTCACCGCTCTCGGGATCCCGATGCTCGCTGCGGCGGCCTTTATCGGCCTGGTGTTCGCGAGTTTCCTGCTGACGAGCACCGACACCGCCGCGCGGCTCGGCCGCTACATGCTCGAAGAGATCGTCGGCACGCCCGAGACGTCGACCCAGGAGATCGCGGTCAACCGGTACGTCAGTACCGGTATCCTCTCGGTCGGTGGGTACTTCCTCGTGGCGAGCGGCACGTGGTCGAACATCTGGCCACTGTTCGGAGCCGCGAACCAGACCCTCGCCGCGCTCGCGCTGCTGGTGGCGACGGTCTGGCTCGCCAACTGGAGCGACAGCAAGCAGCTGATCAGCACGGGCGTTCCGCTCGTGTTCATGATCGGGGTCACTATCGTCGCGCTGCTGTGGATCGGCGTGATACGCAATCCAGGGGACATCCTTGCGGGCAACTACGAGGGGACGATCGCAGCAGTTTCGCTCGCACTCCAGAGCGTGATCGCCATCGTGTTGGTGGGGCTGACGATCGGACTCCTCTATCTCGGCATCACCAACGTCCGCAACGTCCGTGGCGGTGCCGGCACTGGGGCTGTCGCCGACGGGGGTGAGCCGAGCGACGACTGACGGTCGAAGCGACGACTCCCTTCTCCACGAACGGAGCGTACTACGCGCCGGTCACGATCGCGAGCAGGCGGTAGAACCCGAAGCCGACGGCGGTCGAACCGACGAGCGTCGCCAGCCACGCCGCGACCGTCACGCCGATCTTCCGACTCGATACCCCCGTGGAACCCACGACGAGGCCGCTCCCGATCACGCTCGAGATGATGATGTTGTTGAACGAGATCGGGATCCCGAGCGCGATCGCCGCCTGGGCGATGAGAAAGCCAGGGATCAGCGCGGCGATCGACCGCCGGACACCCAGCTGCGAGTACTCGCGCGAGACCGCCTGGAGGAGGCGTGGCGACCCCATCCACGCCCCGAGCAGGATCCCGGTCGCGCCGAGGCCGAGCAGGAAGATCCCCGGGGTGCCGAGCGAGTCGAACAGGGGTTCGAGCGGGCCGGTCGCGAGCCCGACCTGGCTCCCGCCGCTCGAAAACGCCACGATCGCGCCGAGCCCGATCAGGAACTGTCGGATGCCGGCATCGACCGACCGTCGCATCTGCCGGCGGACGGCGAGGAAGACCAGCGCGCCGAACACGAGGCTCGCGACCAGGCCCACGAGGTCGTACGTCCCGACGAGGTCGATCCCGCCGCCCGTCTGCCGAGAGACGAACCCCGCGAGCGTGCCCTGGCCGTCGGGGGCGGGGAAGATCGCGAGCCGGACGTTCGCGAGCACGACCCCGACGATCCCGGCGAGCGCCGACACCCCGATCTCCTCGGGCACGTCGTCACGGCGCAGCAGGGTCGCGGTCCCGTAGGCGATCGAGGCCGAGACGAACGGCACCGCGATCCAGAACGTCCCGAGGCGCTGGTAGGTGCCGAAGGCGGGGTCGCCGCCGAGCCCCAGCCCCGCGCCGACGATCGCGCCGGTCGTGGCGAACGCCGCCGGGATCGGGTAGCCGGTCTGGACGCCGACCGCGATGAACGCCGCCGCGGTGAGGAGGCCGGCGGCGGCCGCGAGCGGCGTGATCGAGACGCCGTTGATGAGGTCCTGACCGACCGTCTCGGAGATGCTCCCACCCTGAGCGACCGCGCCGAGCGCGGCGAACACACCGATGAAGAAGGCCGCACGCATCGTCGGGAGCGCGTTCGCGCCGACCGCGGGGGCGAAGGGTGGCGAGTTCGACGACGCACCGAGCGCCCACGCCATCCCGAGACTCGCGATCACCGCCACGACCACCACGAGCAGCGGTGCGGAGGTCTGCAGCACGGGGGCGAACACCACTACCGCTCACCCCGGTGGTGATCGTCGTCGAGCGGCGCGACCAACCGGTCATCGTACGACCGTTCCATGATTGTGAACGATGTGCATGCCGAACGAAAGAACTGTCGCTTGCGGCTGGCGACCGATCGACGCAGTCGCCGTCGCGCTCGGCGTTCGACACAAAAAGCCTATGGACGCGAGGCGGCCATCTCCGCTATGAGTCGGACGGATTCGGCCGCCGCCCCCGAACTCGATTTCGGTGCAGACGGGTTGGTTCCGGTCGTTGCCCAGGACAGCGACAGCCGCGAGATCCTGATGCTGGCCTACGCCTCCCCCGAAGCGGTCGAACGCACCCGCGAGACCGGGCTGGCCCACTACTACTCGCGCAGCCGCGAGGAGCTCTGGCAGAAAGGTGCGACCAGCGGTCACGTCCAGAACGTCACGGAAGTGCGGGTCGACTGCGACGGCGACGCGCTGCTCTACCTCGTCGAACAGGAGGGTGGAGCCTGCCATACCGGCCACCGGAGCTGTTTCTACCGCACGCTCGACGGCGAGCACGTCGGCGACCGTGTGTTCGATCCCGACGACGTCTATGAGTGAGACCGTCGCCGCATCCGACGACGTGGTCGCCGATCTCGAAGCCGCCCACGCGGCCTACGAAGAGACCGCCGACCACATCACAGACCACGGCGAGAGCGAGGTCCGAGCGGTCGCGGCGGCCCACGACCGGGCGACGACGTTGCTCGATCGGTACGACGGTCGCGCCACCGGAACGGGCGACTTCGAGGCGTTCATCGAGTTCCAGGAAGCCTACGAGTCGTTCGTCGACGACCTCGACGACGATCTCCCACACCGCGACGCGTTCGAGACGACCGCCGAGCGCTTCGACAAGCGCCGGCTCTCCGAGAGCGATTTCGCGGCCGCCCGCGAGACGCTCGCGCCCGCCGGCGATCTCGCGGACCTGCTCGCCGAGCGCGACGCACGCGCCGAGACATACCGCGACGCCCGCCGGGCGGTCGACGACCGGCTCGCGACGCTCGACGACCGTCTCGACGAACTGGAACGCATCCACAAACTCGGCGACGCCGATCTCGACGCGCCCGTGGCCGATCTTCGCGAGCCGATCGCCGCGTACGACGACCGCGTCGCCGAGGCGTTCGCGACGTTCGAGCGCGAGGCGAGCGCGCGCGAGTTCCTCGGACTGATCGCCACGACCGAACGGTATCCTCTCGTGGCGTTCGCTTCGCCGCCCGCGGAGCTCCGCGAGTACGTCGAAACCACTGCGGTGGGAAGCGAACCCGTTCCGACGCTGATCGAGTACGCCGATTACTCCCCCTCGAAGCTCGCGCACTACGTCGACGATCCGCAGGAGCTCAAACGTCACGTCGCCGTCCACCGGAGCTACCTCGAACGCATCGACAGCGAGCCGCTCGAAATCGGGTGGCCGCCGCCGTCAGCCGACGACCTCCGGTGGCGGGCCCGCGAGCTCGTCGCGGTCGTCGGTCGGTTCGCCGGCGAGGAGACGGTCGCGGCGCTCCGCGAGATACGGACGCTCGCGCGCGAAGACCGATACGAACGCCTCCGCAACGCCGCGCGGGCGCGCGCCGAACTCACGGCCGACGAGCGCGAGCGGCTGTCGAGCGGCGCGCTCGATCGCGAACTCGACGAGGCGCGTGCGGAACGCGACCGGCTCGCCGCGGCGCTCGACGACCATCCACCGCTCTGACGCGCGATTCGTCTTTTGACGCGACAGCTCGACAAAGGATTACGCGTCGGCCAGTGCGGCGTCGAGCGCCGTTTCGAGATCGTCGGCGAGCTCGTGTGCGCGGTCGGCCTCGCGCGCCTCGGCGTAGATCCGCACGACCGGCTCGGTGCCGCTCTCGCGGGCGAGCACCCACGCGTCGCCGAAGTCGAGGCGGTAGCCGTCGGTCGTATCGAGATCGCCGGAGTTCGCTTCGGCGTGGCGAGCGACCGCGGCGAGCAGCGCCTCGCGCTCGGCGTCCGATCCGTAGCCGACCGTGGTCCGAACGTTGTGGTAGCCGCCGACGTCGGCGACCACCTCGCTCGCCGGTCGCTCGGCGATGAGTTCGAGGAAGCGGGCGGCGGTGTATGCGCCGTCGCGGGCGAGTCGGTATGCTGGGAAGAGCACGCCGCCGTTGCCCTCGCCCGCGACCGGTACCGACTGCCCCTCGCTTTCGAGATCGCGCACCCGAGAGATGATCTGCGTGCTCCCGACCGGGGTGCGTTCGAGCGTCGCGCCCGCCTTATCGGCCACGTCGACGAGGCGCTGGGAGGCCGTGACCGCCGAGACGGTCGTGGCGTCGCTGTCGAGCACGCCGGCGGCGAGCACCGCGAACGTGGCGTCGCCCTCGACGTACTCGCCGTGCTCGTCGAAGAAGATCGCCCGATCGGCGTCGCCGTCGTGGGCGATCCCCACGTCGGCGTCGGCGGCGCGCACCAGGCGACCGAGGCCGGCGAGGTTCTCGGGCACCGGCTCGGGGTCTCGGCCCGGGAACCGGCTGTCGGGCTGGGCGTTCACCGTGACGACCGAACACCCGAGCTCGCGGAAGATCGCAGGGCTGGTCAGCGCGCCAGCGCCGTGGCCCGGATCGAGCGCCACCGTCAGGTCCGCGCCCGCGATCCGGCCGCGGTCGACGGCGTCCACCACTTCCTCGATGTAGGACTCCCGATATCCATCTACCGTTCGCGCGTCGCCGGTCCCGTCCCACCGTGCGCGGGCGAACCCGTCCTCGTCGAGCGCCGTCTCGACGCGCTCTAACTCCTCGACCGGGAGTTCGATCCCGTCCTCGCCGACGAGTTTGATCCCGTTGTACTCCGCCGGGTTGTGCGAGGCGGTGATCATCACCGCCGGGACGACTTCGTCCTCGGCGTACAGCTGGACCGCCGGCGTCGGGAGCACACCCAGCCGATCGACGTCACAGCCGACGCTCTGTAACCCGCTCACGACGGCGTTCGCGAACATCTCGCCGGTCGCGCGCGTATCGCGACCCACCGCGACTCGCTCACCGCCGACGACCGTGCCGACCGCCATTCCCACCCGGAGACAGAACTCCGGCGTCACCGTCTCGTTCGCGACCCCGCGGATCCCACTCGACCCGAACAGTTCCATTCGGTCGGCGTTCCGGACCCGAGTTACAAATCGCTTCCGGACCCCACCTTTTTACTGCGGGGGGATCGCGCTCGCTGCGCTCGCGCGACCCCCCCACTTGCAAAAATGTGGATCAAAAACCTCCGCTCGCTCCCTGCGGTCGCTCGCGGTAGAACTACTGGCGACTACCGCAAACCGCTCCGCCACCGCACAGCACCGCCCGAGCCCTCGACACTCCCTCCGGTCGTGCCTCGCCCTCGATCCGCCAGGAGAGCAACGCTCTCCTGAGCCCTGTGGTCGCGGAGCGACCGCAGGACGCCAGGTCCGCACCACAGCCGCCTGACGGCGCAGCCACTCACGCCGCCCATCGAGACACGAAAAACCGCTGCTTGGCGGATCGGGAACCCGTCAGGTGATCAGTCGCTGCCGGAGAGAACGTCCACGCAGGCCACGTGGTCGCCGTCGTCGAGCTTCATGACTGTGACGCCCATCGTGTTCCGGCCCACGGTCGAGATGTCGCCGACCCTCGTGCGCATGATCTGGCCGCCCTCGCTCATCACCACGAGATCGTCGTCGGCCGTCGCGGCCTCGATCGCCGTCACACGGCCGTTCCGATCGTTGGTCTTGATGTCCTTCAGCCCCTTGCCGTAGCGTGACTGGGTGCGGTACTCGCCCATCGGCGTTCGCTTGCCGTAGCCGTTCTCGGTGACGGTCAGCAGGTCGGCGTCGTCGCTCGCGGCGACCACGCCCACGGCCGCGTCGTCGCCCGTGAGCTTGATCGCGTTCACGCCGCGCGCGCTCCGGCCCATCTCCCTCGCTTCTCCCTTCGGGAACCTGATCGCCATCCCCTGCCGGGTGGCGATCAGGAGATCGTCGTCGTCGCCGTTCTTCGCGGTGACCTCGACGTCGACGAGTTCGTCGCCCTCCTCCAACCGGGTGGCGATCAGCCCGTTCGAGTGGATGTTGTCGAAGTCGGTCGCGCAGGTGCGTTTGACGTAGCCCTCGCGCGTGACCATCGTGAGGCACTCCTCCGCGCCGAGGTCGTCGGTCGCCACCACCGCGGTGATGTCCTCGCCGTCGTCGAGATCGACGAGGTTGATCGCCGACTTCCCGCGGGCGGTCCGGCCCATCTCGGGCACCTCGTACACCTTCAGCCGGTAGACGTACCCCTGGTTGGTGAACGCGAGCAGGTAGTCGTGGGTGTTCGCCCGGAACACCGTCGAGACCCGATCGCCCTCCTTCAGCTTCGTCCCGATGATCCCCTTCCCGCCCCGGCCCTGGGCGTCGAACTCGCTCGCGGGCATCCGCTTGATGTAGTCGTTCTCGGTCATCACCACGATGACCTCCTCGTCGGGGATGAGGTCCTCGCGGGTCACGGTCCCGTAGTCCTCGACGATCCGGGTCCGGCGGTCGTCGGCGTATTCGTCTCGGACCTCGCGGAGCTCCTCGGTGATGACCCGATCGAGCTCGGCGTCGCTCGCGAGAATCGTTTCGAGGCGCTCGATCTCGGCCTCGACGGCCTCGTGCTCGTCCTCGATCTCCTCGGCTTCGAGCGCGGTCAGACTCCCCAACTGCATCCGCACGATGTGGTCGGCCTGGCGCTCGGAGAACTGGTAGGCCTCGCGGAGCGCCGCCTTCGCCGCGTCGCGGTCCTCGGCGTCACGGATTCGTTCGACGACGTCCTCGGCGTGTTCGAGCGCGGTCAGCCGCCCCTCCAGGATGTGGGCGCGCTCCTCGGCCTCATTGAGATCGTGTTCGGAGCGTCGCCGGACGACCTCACGGCGGTGGTCGAGGTAGTGGCCGAGGAGTTCCTTCAGGTCGAGCACCTGGGGCTCGCCGTCGACCAGCGCGAGGTTGATGACGCCGAAGGTCTTTTCGAGGCAGTGTTCGAGCAGCTGGTTTTCGACGACATCGGTCAGTGCGCCCCGCTTGAGTTCGACCACGATCCGGATGCCATCCCGGTCGGATTCGTCGCGAAGGTCCGAGACTCCTTCGAGCGTGCCGTCGTTGACGAGATCGGCGACGTGCTCGACGAGCTTGGCCTTGTTCTGCTGGTAGGGGAGTTCGGTGATGACGATCCGCTCCCGATCTCCCATCTCCTCGATCTCGTAGCTCGCGCGCATTCGAACCCGGCCGCGACCGGTGGTGTACGCCGAGTGGATCGCCTCGCGCCCGACGATTTCGGCACCGGTCGGGAAGTCCGGGCCCTTGACGTACTCCATCAGGTCCTCGACCTCGCAGTCGGGGTTCTCGATGAGATGGATCGTGGCGTCGATCACCTCGCCCAGATTGTGCGGTGGGACGTTCGTGCTCATTCCGACGGCGATGCCCGACGAGCCGTTGACGAGGAGGTTCGGGTACGCGGCGGGGAGGACGCCTGGCTCTTCGAGGCGGTCGTCGTAGTTCGACTGGAAGTCGACGGTGTCCTTGCCGAGGTCCGCGAGCAGTTCCTCCGAAATCGGACTCATCCGGGCCTCGGTGTATCGCATCGCGGCGGGCGGATCGCCGTCGACGGAGCCGAAGTTGCCCTGGCCATCGACCAGGGGCGCGCGCATCGAGAAGTCCTGGGCCATCCGCGCGAGCGCGTCGTAGATCGCGCTGTCGCCGTGGGGGTGGTAGTCGCCCATCGTGTCGCCGACGACGGAGGAGGACTTCCGGTGGCCGGAGCCGCTGGTGACGCCCTCCTCGTGCATCGCGTAGAGGATGCGCCGGTGGACGGGTTTGAGGCCGTCGCGGACGTCCGGGAGCGCGCGTCCGGCGATGACGCTCATCGCGTAGTCGATGTACGACTGTTCCATCTCGTCCTCGATCCGGACGGCCTCGATGTCCGCGGCTGCGTCCGGATTGGATTGGGGGATGTCTGAGCTCATGAGTCAGTTTTCAGGGGAAGTTTCGAAACGGGTGGTTGTGGCGAGCCAGCCGCCGCGCGGCGGCGTGGCGGTCGCGGTGCGGGCCTGGCGGATGAAGGGCGAGGCGCGCGAACGAGGCCAGAGGCCGAGTGAGTAGCGACCGAAGGGAGCGCGCGGCGAGGGCTTCGGCGGTGCTGTGCGGTTGCGGAAAGCGCCAGCAGCCCTACCGCGAGCGACCGCAGGGAGCGAGCGGGCCAAGGACCGACCGTAGGGAGGGACGCAGGCTTTTTCCCCAAGTTTTTGCCAGCGAAGGAGCGAGCGCTAGCGAGCGACTGAGCGCAGCAAAAAGTGGTCATATGTCCACCCAGTCGGCGTCGGTCGCGTGGCTCTTGATGAACTCCCGGCGGGGTTCGACGGAGTCGCCCATCAGCACCGAGAACATCTTGTCGGCGGCGGCGGCGTCTTCGAGGGTGATCTGCTTGAGAATGCGGTTCTCGGGGTTCATCGTGGTCTCCCAGAGCTGGTCGGGGTTCATCTCGCCGAGGCCCTTGAACCGCTGGACCTGGTCCGGCGTCCCGCCACAGACCTCCTCGACGATCCGATCGCGCTCGGCCTCGGTCATCGCGTCGTAGGTCTCGCCACCGTTGCGCACCCGATAGAGGGGTGGCTGAGCGGCGTAGACGTAGCCGGCCTCGATCAGCGGCGTGAGGTAGCGATAGAGCAGGGTGAGGTAGAGCGTCCGGATGTGCGCGCCGTCGACGTCGGCGTCGGTCATGATGACGATCTTCTGATACCGCACGTCCTCGATGTCGAACTCCTCGCCGACGCCAGCGCCGATCGCGGTGATGAGGTTCCGGATCTTGTCGTTTTCGAGGATCCGATCCAATCGGTGTTTCTCGACGTTGAGAACTTTGCCGAAGAGTGGGAGGATCGCCTGGAACTCCCGATTGCGGCCCTGTTTCGCGCTCCCGCCTGCCGAATCGCCCTCGACGATGAACAGTTCGGCTTCTTCGGGATCGCGGGTCTGACAGTCGGCGAGCTTGCCTGGGAGGGCGGTGGATTCGAGCGCCGACTTCCGGCGGGTGAGTTCCTCGGCCTTCTTCGCCGCCCGGCGGGCCTTCGCAGCTTCGACCGCCTTGCTGATGGCTGCCTTCGCGGTGTCGGGGTGTTCCTCGAAGTAGGTGTCGAGGTGTTCGTGGACCGCGCTCTCGACGATCCCCCGGACCTCGCCGTTGCCGAGCTTGGTCTTGGTCTGGCCCTCGAACTGCGGATCGGGATGTTTGACCGAGATGACGGCAGTGAGCCCCTCGCGGATATCGCTTCCCTTGAGATTCTCGCCGTCGAGCGGTTTGAGAAGACCGTTGTCGCCGGCGTAGTCGTTGACGACCCGCGTCAGCGCGGTCTTGAACCCGGTGAGGTGAGTGCCGCCTTCACGAGTGTTGATGTTGTTGGCGAAGGCGTGTATCGACCCTTGGAGTTCGTCGGTGGTCTGCATCGCCACCTCGACCGCGACCTCGCCGTCCTCGACCGCGGCGGCGTCCTCGAAGTAGATGACGTCCTCGTGGAGCGCGCTTTTGGACTCGTTCAAGTAGACCACGAACTCCCGGATCCCGCCGTCGTACCGGAACCGTTCGCGCGATTCGTCGCGCTCGTCGTGGAGTTCGATCTCGACGCCGGAGTTGAGGAAGGCGAGCTCGCGGAGCCGGTTCGCGAGCGTCGAGGCGTCGAACGCCGTGGTGGAGAAGATGGCGTCGTCCGGCCAGAACTGGAGCTCGGTGCCGGTCTCTTCGTCCTCGTCGAGGTCACGGACGCGCTCGATCTCGCCCTCGGGTGCGCCGTGGTCGAAGCGCTGTTTCCAGACCGCGCCGTCGCGCTTGACCGTCACTTCGACCCACTTCGAGAGCGCGTTCACCACCGAGACGCCGACGCCGTGGAGGCCGCCGGAGACCTGATAGGACTCCTTGTCGAACTTCCCACCGGCGTGGAGCACGGTCATGATGACTTCGAGGGCGGACTTGCCGTCCTCGTGCTCGTCGACCGGGATGCCACGACCGTCGTCGGTGACGCTGACCGACGGGTCCTCGTCGTCGTGGATCGTGACCTCGATCGAGTCGCAGTGGCCGGCGAGCGCCTCGTCGATGGCGTTGTCGACCACCTCGTAGACCAGATGATGGAGACCGCGAGCGTCGGTCGAGCCGATGTACATCGCCGGGCGCTTTCGAACTGCTTGGAGCCCTTCGAGTACCTGAATCTGTCCGGCTCCGTACTCGTCGTGAGACATTGAATCTACCGTCGGTAGGTCTCCAGGAACAATAAAACCCTCGCACGCGCGCGAGCGCGCACGCTGCCGCCGTCACTCGGTTTTCGCCGCTCGATAGTGCGATGTGGCCCCCGGCGACACTACCGAGCGGGGACGGATACTTTCACTTCCGGGGAGCTATCGCGGGGTTTTACCTCGCCCGGCCCGCAGAAGAGGTACAATGCCCTCGCTCCAGTCGACGCTCGACGAGGAGGGGGTCGCCGCCGAGCTCGCGGAGGGCCAGCGCGCGATCTCCATCGCCGAGTTCTTCGAGAAGAACAAGCACATGCTCGGGTTCGACAGCGGAGCCCGGGGCCTCGTCACCGCCGTCAAGGAGGCCGTCGACAACGCCCTCGACGCCGCCGAGGAGGCCGGCCACCTCCCCGACATCTACATCGAGATCGAAGAGGTCGGCGACTACTATCGTCTGGTGGTCGAGGACAACGGGCCAGGGATCACCGCCGACGAACTCCCGAAGGTGTTCGGCAAACTCCTCTATGGCTCCCGGTTCCACAAGCGCGAACAGGCTCGGGGCCAGCAGGGGATCGGCATTTCGGCGGCGGTGCTTTACTCCCAGCTCACCAGCGGCAAGCCCGCGAAGATCACGAGCCGGACACAGGGCAGCGAGGACGCCAAATACTTCGAGCTCATCATCGACACCGACACCAACGAGCCCGAGGTCTCGGTCGACGAGACGACGACGTGGGATCGGCCGCACGGCACACGGATCGAGCTCGAAATGGAGGCGAACATGCGCGCGCGCTCCCAGCTCCGGGATTACGTCAAGCACACCGCGGTCGTGAACCCCCACGCCCGGATCGAGCTCCGCGAGCCGAACGGCGAGTTCAAGGCCGAGCGCGCGACCGACCAGCTTCCCGCCGAAACCGAAGAGATCCGCCCGCATCCCCACGGTGTGGAGCTCGGCACCCTGCTCAAGATGCTCGATTCGACCGACTCGTACAGCGTTTCGGGGTTCCTCCAGGGGGAGTTCACCCGCGTCGGGGGAAAAACGGCGACGGGCGTGATCGAGCGGTTCAACGATCACCACTACGGCCGCGAGATGGCGTGGCAAACCCCGAAATCCCACGACGTCGCCGATGTCGAAGCCGCCGTCGCGGACGCGGTGGCGAACAAGGGGCGCGAGGCGACCGACGCGTTCGCGAGCCACGTGGCCGAAAGCGTCGCCGAGCACGATCGGCTCGCTCACCACGAACTCACCGAACTCGTCGCGGCCGCTGCCGACGCTGCCGAAGCCGACACGGGGACCGCCTTCGGGGACACGGTACAGGGGAAGGCCGTCGGCGCAGCCTGGAACACGGTCCGAACCGACCTGAACGCCGATCTCTACGCGCTGGTCGACGACGCGACGAGCACGCGGAAAGACGATGCTGTCATCGAGTCGTTCGCCGAGCGGTTGAGTGCGAAATTCGACAGCAGCGACGGGGACGGAAGTAGGGAACGGGACCGTCTGACCCGCGACACCCTCCGGGGATACGTCGACCGGGCTGCGGATATGACCGCCGAGCGCGACGATGTCTCCTTCGGCGGGACTGCACGCGAGAACGTGGTCGACGCGATCTGGGACGTCTGTCGCACCGTGCCGGACGAGCCACCGAACGTGCAAGCGATCGCCGACGATCGCGATATCGCGAGCGCGTTGCTCGACGCGATGCGCGAGACCGACATCATCGCGCCGCCGACGGACTGTCTCTCGCCCATCACGGCGGACCTCGTCCGATCGGGGCTCGAAAAGGAGTTCGACGCCGACTTCTACGCATCCGCGACGCGGGACGCCGGCGTTCACGGCGGCGACCCGTTCATCGTCGAAGCGGGGATCGCCTACGGCGGCGAGCTCGCCGCGGAGGGTGGCGTCGAACTGCTGCGCTTTGCGAACCGCGTCCCGCTGGTCTACCAGCGCGGGGCGTGTGCGACCACCGACGTGCTGAAGGGGATCGGCTGGCGGAACTACGGGTTGGATCAGCCAGGCGGCTCGGGTCTTCCCAACGGTCCCGCCGTCGTCATGATCCACGTCGCCTCGACGAACGTGCCCTTCACTTCGGAGTCGAAGGACGCGATCGCGAACGTCCCCGAAATCGAAGACGAGATCGAGCTCGCGGTCAGGGAGGCCGCCCGCGAGCTGAAGAGCTACCTCAACAAACGCCAGTCGATGCAGCAACGCCGAGAGAAACAGGACGTGCTCTCGACGGTCCTGCCGGAGATGGCCGAAAAACTCGCTGACGTTACCGAACGCGAGCAGTTGGAGATCGACGACTCGCTCGCGCGGATCATGAACAACGTGCTCGTCGAGCGCCACGTCGAGGACAGTAGGGTAAAGCTCGTCGTCGAGAACCACTCCGGAACCAACGAATCACCCGACGTGACCGAGATCGTCTCGGCGGAACCGTCGGCGGTCTCGGACGGCGCGCGCGTGGTCGAGATGGACGGCGAGTGGTTCATCAAGTGGTCGCCCGAGGTGGGAAGCGACGACGAGACCGTCCTCGAATACGAGATCGACGGCGACGCCAGCTTCGATCTCGACGTCACCGGCGTCGAGAGCGAGAAACTCACGAACAACGCCTGAAAACACTGATATCACCACTCTCATGAGCACCGATACACCACCCGATATCGACGAATCGGCGCGCGAGCGGCTGATCGACCTCGCCGCCGACTTCTACGACCAGTTCGCCGCGGGCGAGATCCCCGAAATGGAGATCCCGACGCGGACGAAATCGAACATCGAGTACGACGAGGAGAGCGACGTCTGGGTGTACGGCGACCGCCAGAGCACCCGGAGCGCGAACTCGGTCCGCGGCGCGCGCAAGCTGCTGAAGGCGATCTACACCATCGAGTTCCTCGCCGACCAGCTCGACGAAGATCGCTCGTCGACCCTGCGGGAACTCTACTACCTCTCGGAAAGCTGGGACGAGGAGGAGGCCCAGTTCAACGATCAGGACGAGTCGAATCAGCTGGTCGAGGACTTGGAAATCGTCTCGGAGGTGACCCGCGAGGACTTCCACATGCGCCCGGAGGAATCCGGTGCGACCCTGATGGGACCGCTCCACCTCCGCGAGCAAACTCGCCGGGGCGAGCGCGACATCCACTGTCAGGAGGACGTCGGCGAGGGGGGTTACCAGATCCCGAACAACCCCGACACCATCGAGTTCCTCGATCACGACGCCGAGTTCGTGCTCTGTGTCGAGACGGGTGGGATGCGCGATCGGCTCGTCGAAAACGGGTTCGACGACGACTACGGGACGATCGTCGTCCACCTCAAGGGTCAGCCGGCGCGCGCGACCAGACGCATCACCAAACGCCTCCACGACGAACTCGATCTTCCCGTGGTGGTGTTCACTGACGGCGACCCGTGGAGCTATCGGATCTACGGGTCGGTGGCCTACGGCTCGATCAAGTCCGCGCATCTCTCGGACTATCTCGCCACGCCGGAGGCCCAGTTTATCGGAATCCAACCCAGCGACATCGTGGAGTATGACCTCCCGACGGACCCGCTCAGCGACTCGGATATCAATGCCCTCGAAAGCGAGCTCACCGATCCACGGTTCCAGACCGACTACTGGCGCGAGCAGATCGAACTCCAGCTCGACATCGGGAAGAAGGCCGAACAGCAGTCGCTCGCCGCTCGTGGGTTGGACTTCGTCACCGACACCTACCTGCCCGAGCGCCTCGACGCGATGGGCGTGCTCTAAGCCGACAGGTCGAAGCGGAGTTCACACGAGAGCTCCGATTCCGGACCCCCCGTCTCGGCGGTGTGTTCGAACGTCTCCGTGTAACGGTACGTTCCCGGACTCGGCGGTGCGGTGTGGGACGGATGGGTGTCGGTCGTCGGCGAGAGCACCTCGTACTGTCGGGCGACCGTCTCGCCCGGTTCGATCGTGACCTGTCGACCGATGGCACACACCCTCATTTCGTTCCCCTCGAAGCTGATGCAGCCCTCCTCCTCGTAGGGTCGCCAGAGCAGGAATCGCTCGTCGGTGTCGACCGCCCCGACGAAGACCGCCCCGAACGGCGGAACCGTTCCCGCGAACACCGCTTGTCTTTCGGACCCGCCGTTGGTCAACGAGAGTTCGAGCGCGCCGGGATCGTCGGGCGTCACCGCGGCATCGAGCACCCGCGCCCCGAACTCGACGGCCGGCGGTGCGTCCGGATCCTGTTCGTAGAGTCTGAGTCCACGGTGTGTCGCGACGTCGTCCGTCGAGAAGCCGGTGAAGAGGTCCACCCCGTCGAGCGTTTCGCGGAGCCCGTCGGGGAGCGTATCGGCACGCCACTCGCCGGTCTGGATAGCGGTCTCGACGGCCTCACGGACGGGCTCCGGTTCCACCTCGTCGATCGTCCGGACGGTGAGCTCCCGTCCGGTGCGCTCCTCTTCGCGCTCGACGGCGGCCTCGGAATAGGACGACCGCACTGCGAGCACGTACCGGTGGTCGGGACCGTCGGTTTCCTGCGAGACGGCGAGGTTCTCGATACGGTAGCCGGTGGCGTCGCCGTCCGGCGTGGTCGTCGGTGTGTCTCCCGGTGCGGTCGCTGTCGAGCGCGTGGACGGGTCCGTTGCCGGCGGTGATCCGTTCGCTATCGTCGTCGTCCGTTGATCCGTGCTCGACGCCTGGCCGCCCGAGCGTCCGCCGGCACAGCCGGCCGTCACCCCGACGAGTCCCGCGAGGAGGGCGCGGCGATGCATACATCACTCTCCTGTCGGATCGGCAAGTGCTTTTGGTTCGATCGGACCCCGTCATGCCCGATCCGAGCCCCGTGCCGGGCGTTCACCGAACTGCCGCACATATGTCACGCCATGCCGAGCTTATAATAACCCGCGTCGACAACGGACGGCATGGAAGCCACGGCGACCGTGCTGCTGGTGGACGACGAGCCAGGCGTCGCCGAGACCGCGGCCGCGTTCGTCGAGCGGGCGAACGGATCGCTCACGACCACGACCGCGACGAACCCGACGGCGGCGCTCGATCGGTTCGAGGAGAACGGGATCGACTGCGTCGTCAGCGACTACGACATGCCCGGGATGGACGGGCTCGCGCTGTTCGAGGCGGTCGCCGAGCGGGACACCGAGACACCGTTCATCCTGTTCACCGGGAAGGGATCGGAGGAGGTCGCGAGCGAGGCCATCTCGCTCGGCGTCACCGACTACCTCCAGAAGGAGACCGGCACCGAGCAGTACGAGGTGCTCGCGAACCGGATCGAGAACGCCGTCGCCGCACGCCGCGCCACCGAACGCCTCGATCGGTACGAGACGATGATCGAGTCCGTCGACGACGGGCTCTACACGGTCGACGCCGAGGGCCGGTTCACCGCGGTCAACGACTCGTTCGTGGCGCTGACGGGCTACGACCGCTCGTCGCTCGTCGGGAACGACGTCTCGGTGCTGAAGGACGACGAGACCGTCGAGCGGTTCGAGGAGTGTGTTCGGCGGATGCTGCGCGACGACCGGAACGAGGCGTACGTCGAGTTCGACCTCCGGACCGCGGCGGGCGAGGTGATCCCGTGTGAGGATCATCTGGTGTTGCAGACCGACGCCGGGGAGTACGCCGGTGTGGCTGGCGTCGTTCGTGACGTCTCCGGGCGCGAGCGGCGCGAACCCGACCACGAACGCGATCGAGGTGGATGAGGCGGGTGCGCTGACCGGTTCGAGAAGCGACAGTGCCGTCGGGACCGACGCCGGTCGGACGGGTGGCCGACCGTCCAGCGACGCGGGAGCCGTCCAGCCCCGCCACGGGGTGAGCCGCGGGGTTAAAGACGCTCGCTCGCACACGGCGAGGCATGTCAGGCTCGGATCTCGCGGCGGCGGTCGAGGACGTGCTCGCGGTCGACGCGGGCGACTTCCGGAGCCGCGCCGAGGACGAAGCCGCGGTCATCAAGGAGGAACTCGACGCGGGGACGTTCGACAACCCCCAGGCGATCGTGGGGCTCGAATACGAGTTCTACGCCGTCGACCGCGAGACCAGCGCCCTCGCGCGCGTCCCACGCCGCCTGCTGGAGTTCATCGGGTTCGAGAAGGAGCTCGGACTCCACAACGCCGAGATGTGCACCAGCCCCCAGCCGCTCAACGCCTACGGGCTCGCCGCCCAGGAGGCCGAGGTCAACGCCAGGCTCCGGACCGCGCTCGACTGCGTTCGTTCCTCCGGCCTCCGGCTGGTCAGCGACGGGATGTGGACCATCCCTCCCGAAGGCGAACCCACGGGCCAGTATCTCGGACGGAGCGTCGAGGATCGTGGGGTTCGGATCGCCTCGAACATGAGCGATTCGGTGAGATACCACGCGATGGCGAACACCGCGGGCGCGGACGCGGTCGGGATGAACGTCGGCGCGCCCCACGTCTCGCTGTCGGCCGACACCGTGATGCCCGAGAGCCTCATCACCTCGATCCAGCCCCACTATCAGGTCCCCCACGCCGACGACCTGCCCGAGTACTTCCAGTACGCGCTCCGGATCGCGGGCCCGCTGCTCGCGCTCGGCGTCAACTCCCCGTTCTTCCCGCCGGATCTCTACGACGACGCGCCCGCCGAGCGGATCCTGGATGACGGCTGGATGAGCCACCGGATCCACGTCTTCGAGGCGATCCTCAATCCCGACGGCGGCACCGGGAAGGTCCGGTTCCCCCGTGATCTCGACTCGGTCGAGGAGGCGGCCGATCGGATCGCGGCCGACGACACCATCGTCCCGATGCCGATCGAGGAATCGAACCGGTTCGACGACGCCTTCGCCACCTTCCGGCAGAAACACGGCACCTACTGGCGGTGGGTCCGGCCGGTGTTCGAGGGCGCGAGCAAATCCGCCGCGAACGCCCGGATCGAGTTCCGCCCGATCGCGGGCCAGCCCACAGTCAGAGACGCCATCGCCTTCCAGGCCGTCTTCGCCGGCCTGATGGAGAGCCTGACGCGCCGCGAACACCCGGTAGCGAGCCTCGACTGGCAGGACGCCCACGAGAACTTCTACGCCGCGATGCACGACGGCCTCGACGCCGAGCTGACGTGGGTCACGAACGACGGGCGCGAGACCCACTCATACGACGAGATCTACGCCGACATCTTCGACCACGCGAAGGACGGGCTCTCCTCCCGTGGACTCTCCGAGGACGAGGCCGCGAAGTACCTCTGGCCGCTGCGCCAGCGCGCGCGCCGCCGGACCACGCCGGCCGACTGGAAGCGCCGCGAGGTCCAGGAACGGCTCGCCGACGGCGACGAGTTCGCGGCGGCGGTCCACGGGATGCAGCGCGCGTACATCGATCGCCAGGCCGACACCGTCATCGGCGACAGCAGTTTCGCCGACTGGCTCGACGACTGAGGGCGGTCGGCGAAACCGCTCCGGAGCGGACAGCCACCCGAACAACAGGCTTATTCGCGCGACGCGGCGATCTCTTCCAACGACCCGATGAGCACCGAGACGACCGATCCGACCGAAAGCGAGGCGTTCGAGCGGACCTGTGAGGCGCTGATCGAGCGGGTGCTGGAGGGCGACCTCGAACGCGACGGCGTCGAGGCCGCAAAGCGCGAGGCATGTGCGGAGTTCTCCTCGCCGAAGGTGCCGAAGAACTCCGAGATCCTCGATCGTGCGCCCGAGGGCCGCCGCGAGGAGTTAGAGAAGGTGCTCCGACGAAAACCCGTTCGGACCGCTTCCGGGGTTTCGCCGGTGGCGATCATGACCTCGCCGCAGGGCTGTCCCCACGGCAAGTGTCTCTACTGTCCCGGCGGTCCCGACTCGGAGTTCTCGAGCTCGCAGAGCTACACCGGCCACGAGCCCGCCGCGGCGCGCGGCGTCCAGAACGAGTACGATCCCTACGGCCAGGTCACGCTCCGGCTCAACCAGCTCCGCGAGATCGGCCATCCCGTCGACAAAGTGGAGTTGATCCTGATGGGCGGAACGATGACTGCGCGGAGCCACGACTACCAGGAGTGGTTCGTCAAGCGCGCACTGGAGGCGATGAACGACTTCGATCCCGACGCCGAACCCCATCCCTCCGAGACCGAGAGCTTCGCCCAGGACCCCGAGGAGTACGACTTCGAGTACCTCGAAGACGTGATCGCCGAAAACGAGCGCGGGCGAGTCAGGAACATCGGGACGACGTTCGAGACCAAACCCGACTGGTGTGACCCCGAGCAGATCGACCGGATGCTCGACCTCGGCGGGACGAAGGTCGAGGTCGGGGTCCAGACGACCTACGACGAGATCAATCGGGCGATGCACCGGGGTCACGGCACGCAGGCCTCCGTCGACGCCAACCGCAGACTCCGGGACGCGGGGTTCAAAGTCGGCTTCCACATGATGCCCGGCCAGCCCGGGATGGACCGGGAGATGTGCATCGAGGATTTCAGACGGCTGTTCGAGGAGTCCGAATGGCGGCCGGACTACCTCAAGATCTACCCGATGCTGATCGTTCGCGGCACGGCGACCTACGACATGTGGCGACGCGACGACTTCGAGCCGCTCGGAAATGAAGAAGCCGCCGAGCTGGTCGCCGAGATCAAGTCGATGATTCCGAAGTACGTCCGGCTCCAGCGGGTCCAGCGCGACATTCCGGCGGACTTCATCGACGCGGGTGTCTGGAAGTCGAACCTCCGCCAGCTCGCGCGCCAGCGGATGGCCGACCACGGCTGGACGTGTGACTGTATCCGGTGTCGCGAGGTCGGGATGAACGACGAACCCCCACAGAACGTCGAGCGCGACGTTCTGACCTACGAGTCCGGTGGCGGTACGGAACAGTTCATCAGTTACGAGGATCCCGACCGCGACCTCCTCGTGGGGTTCTGTCGGCTCCGCTTCCCGAACGACCCCGTCCGACGTGAGCTACGGAACGCGGCGATCGTGCGCGAACTCCACGTCTACGGTCCGATGGTCGAAGTGGGTGGGTCGAGTGCGGACTGGCAGCACAACGGCTACGGCGGCAAACTCCTCGGTCACGCCGAGTCGATGGCCGCCGACGCCGGGTTCGACAAACTCAGCGTCATCAGCGGTATCGGCGCGCGCGAGTACTACCGTGATCGAGGCTATCATCAGGACGGTCCCTACGTCTCCAAGCAGGTGTGAGCGGTCCCGACCGCGCTCGGTACGTTCGAACTGCTCGACGAGGCGGACCGGGTCACGGACCGATCACCGGATGAACCGACCGACGGCGGAGCGGTCGCCGGTCGAAACGGTCGTGCGAGCGGTATACATACCCGGAATCGGCCAATTCATTTATTATGGTGGCGCAAGAGGACGGTAGTGGGGCGAGGTCATATGGGTGATGCCACGCAACGGACCGCAACCCCGTGGTGCGGAGTCGGTTTCGCGTTTCGGACGTTGATTCTGTACGGTCTATAGCGATCGCTGATCGATCACGATCCCCCGACGACGGCAAGTTAAGCGATCCGAGTTCGTAGGTGAGTCGATGACCGATCACGGGAACGGGCGAGACGAGGCGGTCGCCATCGTCGGCGCGGGTGCGGCGGGTGCGGGGGCGGCGTACGCACTGCGAGACACCGCGATCGACGTCACCGTCTTCGAGAAGAGTCGTGGAGTCTGCGGCCGCGCCGCCACCCGCCGCAAACACGGCTGTCGGTACGACCATGGCGCGAACTACTTCAAAGACGAAGACGCCCGAGTAACCGAACTCGTCACGGAGGACCTCGACACCGAGGGCCTAGCGGAGGCCGAGGGACCGGTCTGGACGTTCGACGCCGACGGAACCATCAGCGAGGGCCGCGACGCCGACGACCACAAGTGGACCTACCGCGCGGGGATCACCCAGCTCGCGAAACGGCTGTTCGACCGGACGGATGCCACGATCGAGAAATCGACTCGCGTCGGCGGTATCGAGCACGTCGACGGGGGCTGGACGCTTGCGGACACCGACGGCACTGATCTCGGCCGGTTCGATTCGTTGCTCCTCACCCCGCCAGCACCGCAGACCGCCGACCTGCTCGCGGCCACCGAGTGGAACGACGATCTCCGCAACGACCTCGAAACCGCCGTTCGGGACGTGTCCTTCCGGCCGACCATCACTGCGGTCCTGCACTACCCCTTCGAACTCGATCGGCCGTACTACGCGCTGGTGAACACCGACAAGGACCACGAGATCGGCTGGTGCTCGCGCGAGGAGTGCAAACCAGGCCACGTCCCCGACGGCGAGAGCCTGCTGATCGTCCAGCTGGGGGCTGACTGGTCGGCCGACCGGATCGACGATCCGCCCGAGGGCGTCACGACCGACGCGGCCGATCTCACCGCCGATCTGCTCAACGACGATCGACTCGCCGATCCGGACTGGACCGACTTTCAGGGGTGGCGCTACGCCCAGCCAGGCGACACGGTCGCGTCCGAACCGCTCGACCGCGCCAAAGGCCACGACCTCTTCTTCGCTGGCGACTGGGTCGCGGGCGAGGGGCGAGTCCATCTCGCGCTCCGGAACGGGCTCGACACCGGCGAGCGGATCGCCGATCGGCTGGAATCGTAGTCTCTGATTATTGGCACACCGAGTCGGCTTCCTTCACGAAGTTCGGTGACGACGGCTGATCCGTTTCCGACGAATCCCGTCACGAATGAGAACCGCAGGCCACACCCTCCCCAGCCGATTCGCTCCGCTCACTCCGTTCGCTCCGCTCATCCCTCGCACGAGTCGCGCTTCGCGCTCCCGCGCGCCACCGCCGATGGGGTTATGCCACTGGCGCGCATGGTCGAAGCGATGACCGAAGAGACACCGACTCGACAGGATCGGTTCGCGACCAGGCTCGGACTCTTTCTCACGGCCGTCGGCGTCCGGGGGCTCTCGCGCGAGCGCGTCCTCGGCCTCGTGGGAATGAACCGACTGCACGCGGTCGAACACATCGCGGTCGGCGTCGGGGGGATCGCCGCGGGGGCGTCCCGGCGCGGACGGGCGTATGCGGGTTTCGTCGCCGTCGCCCTCTTCGCCGAGGTCGTGCTCGGAGTTCTGCCGTGGACGAAGGAGTGGTTCCGCGACCTGTTCAACGCGGACCGCCGGACGACCGCCGTCCAGTTGGTGGTGGCGCTCGTCTCGTTCCGGGCGTTCCGCAGCGACAGCGAGTGAGAATTGGCGGATCGATGCCGGCACCGACGTCCCGCACGTAGCGACACCCATTTTTCTGGGCCGTCCGGAGGCCGGGTATGGACCCGAAGCGCGAGCTCACCAGCGTCGACCTCGCCGCCCTCGTCACCGAACTCGGGACGTACGCGGGCGCGAAGCTCGACAAGGCCTATCTCTACGGCGACGACCTTCTCCGATTGAAGCTCCGGGACTTCGACCGCGGTCGTGTCGAGCTTTTGATCGAGGTCGGCGAGACCAAGCGCGCTCACGTCGTCGATCCCGACAACGTCCCCGACGCGCCCGGCCGCCCGCCAGGCTTCGCGAAGATGCTCCGGAACCGACTCTCCGGCGCTGACTTCGCGGGCGTCTCGCAGTTCGGCTTCGATCGCGTGCTCACGTTCGAGTTCGAGCGCGAGGACCAGAACACGACGATCGTCGCCGAACTGTTCGGCGAGGGCAACGTCGCGGTGCTCGACGCGAACGACGAGGTGGTCGACTGCCTCAACACCGTTCGCCTCCAGTCGCGGACGGTCGCGCCCGGCGCGACCTACGAGTTTCCCTCCTCACGCTTCGATCCGTTCGCGGTCGATCGTGACGGGTTCGCCGCGCGGATGGTCGAGTCGAACACCGACCTCGTGCGGACGCTCGCCACCCAGCTCAACTTCGGCGGGCTGTACGCCGAGGAGCTGTGTACCCGCGCGGGCGTCGAGAAGGAACTTGCGATCGAGGACGCGGACGAGGCGGAGTTTTCGGCGCTCTACGAGGCGACCGAGCGCCTCGCCGACCAGCTGTCGAGCGGCGCGTTCGAGCCCCGACTCTATCATGAGGACGACCAACCTGTGGACGTGACGCCGTTCCCGCTGGAGGAACGCGCCGACCTCAGTAGTGACGGATTCGACTCGTTCACCGCGGCGCTCGACGCGTACTTCGTGGCGCTCGACACCACCGAGGACGAGGAGGGCGGTGGCCGGGAGCGTCCCGATTTCGAGGACGACATCGAACGGCAAGAACGGATCATCCAACAGCAGGAGAACGCGATCGAGGACTTCGAGGACCAGGCCGACACGGAGCGCGCGAAGGCCGAGTCGCTGTACGCCCACTACGATCTCGTCGACGAGATCCTCTCGACCGTCCGAAACGCACGCGAGCAGGGCACCGGCTGGGAGGACATCGAGGACCGATTTGCGGAGGGGGCCGATCGCGGGATCGCGGCGGCTGAGGCCGTTTCGGGCGTCACGCCGAGCGAGGGGACTGTAACTGTGAAAATCGACGGTCGGTCGGTCGAACTCGATCCACGAAACGGCGTCGAGCAGAACGCGGACCGCCTCTACAAGGAGGCAAAGCGCGTCGTGGGCAAGAAGGAGGGCGCGGAGGAGGCAGTCGCCGAGACTCGCGAAGAGCTCGAAGCGCTCGAACGCCGCCGCGACCAGTGGGAATCCGACGACGAGGGAGAGACCGAATCGGGCGACACCGACGAGGAGCAGGAGAACATCGACTGGCTCACCCGTCGATCGATCCCGGTCAGACAGAACGAGCAGTGGTACGAGCGGTTCCGGTGGTGCCGCACGAGCGACGACTTCCTCGTGCTCGGCGGGCGCAACGCCGATCAGAACGAGGATCTCGTGAAGAAGTACCTCGAACGCGGCGATCGCTTCTTCCACACCCAGGCCCGCGGCGGCCCGGTCACGGTGTTGAAGGCGACGGGACCGAGCGAGCCCACGAAAGAGATCGACTTCCCCGAATCGACGCTCGAAGAGACTGCCCAGTTCGCGGTCTCGTACTCGTCGGTCTGGAAGAACGGACGGTTCGCTGGCGACGCGTACATGGCGAGCCCGGATCAGGTCTCGAAGACGCCCGAGAGCGGCGAATACCTCGAAAAGGGAGGGTTCGCGGTGCGGGGCGATCGCACGTACTTCGAGGACACCCCCGTGGGCGTCGCGATCGGGATCGTCTGCGAGCCCGAGACCCGCGTGATCGGTGGACCGCCGGCGGCGATCGAGCCGCGCGCCGAAACGTCGATCGCCGTCGAGCCGGGCCAGTACGCCCAGAACGACGCCGCGAAGCGCCTCTATCGGGAGTTCCGCGAACGGTTCGCGGACACGTCGTTCGTCCGGAAGGTCGCGAGTCCGGACCTGATCGCTGAGTTCCTGCCACCCGGTGGCAGCCGGACGGTCGAGGAGTGACTGGCGAGGGGCGCGCCGTCGCTAGGACTCAGCGCGATCGTTCGGTCTCGGCCGGCTCGCGCCAGTGGTTCCCTTCGACGCCTTCGCTTTCGAGCAGGCGTTCGAGCCGGCGTTCGAACTCCGCCTCGCCGATCTCCCCACGGGCGTAGCGCTCGCGAAGCGCCGCCAGCGCGTCCGTTTCAGCCGTGTCTTTCTCCGTTCCCACGGACCGACTGCTCGATGGCGTTCGACTCGCACCACCGGAGCTGGAAACGAGCTCGTCGGCGACGTCGGCTGCGACCGGGATTCGGTTGGTTTTACCCTGGTAGGCCGTGAGGATCAGGAACGCCCAGAGCCCGATCGTCACCAGCGAGAGGAGCCCGTTCAGCAACCCGGCGATCGGATCCAAACCGACGGCGACGAACGCCACACTCGCCACGAGATCCGCGACGGCGAGCCCACCGAAGACCGCGATGCTTTGTGCGGCGTGAAATCGAACGAACCGATCGTCGTCCTCAATCAGGTAGAGCACGATCCCGGAGACGAATCCGAGAACGTACGAGAGTGCGGCCGCGACGTTCGACTCCAGGCCGGTGCCGCCGGTCGTGCGGGTCGTCGAGTTCGACGGCCGGCCGAACCTGTCGGTTGAATCGATCGTGCCACCCATCGAGCGGTTGTACTGCTCGTTGCGGACGCCACAGTGCGGGCAGACCTCCGCCCGCACCTTGATCGCCTCGCCACAGTGGCGGCAGAACACTTCGTCGGGGTTGCGTTCGCGTTCAGAACTC
The DNA here is from genome assembly GCF_000334895.1 of Halococcus agarilyticus. Classification (NCBI taxonomy): domain Archaea; kingdom Methanobacteriati; phylum Methanobacteriota; class Halobacteria; order Halobacteriales; family Halococcaceae; genus Halococcus; species Halococcus agarilyticus. The sequence continues at coordinate 214,755 of NZ_BAFM01000003.1, forward strand.
ATGGGCCGACTGGGTTGATTCCTGGTTGGTTCGTTCTGCGGTGCGGTAGGCGTCGTAGATGCTGTACCCCCAGATGAGCGGCGTGGTGAGGAGTCCGATCAGGACGAACATCGCGAGCACGGAGAAAAACATGAGCACCATCAGCCCGATGCCCTTGCCGATCTCGCCGTTGTAGATCTGGCCGGCTCCGGTCCAGACTGCCGAGGCGAGCGCCGCGAGACCGGGGCTTTTCTCCTGACTGGTCGACGGTGGCGGGCGCTGTCTGACGCCACACTCCGGGCAGATCTCCGCCGCCGATTTGATCGGGACGCCACAGCTCCAACAGTAAACTTCGTCCGAGCCGAGTGGTTGTTTCGTTGTCGCCCCATCGATCGATCGTTCGCCCGGCGCAGCCTCTCGCGATCGCTCGTTCGTCGCGTCCGCTTCGAGGGTCGACTCACCCACATCGGCTCCCGGCTCACCGCCGTCCGACGCGAGTGAGCGATCGGCGTTCGAGTTCGTTGTGCCGTCCATCGGCTGTCATCCGTGAATCAGTTCGCACCGGCATAACTCTTGTTTCGCCTTTCTGTGTCCCGTGGCCTCAGCGGTCCGAGTGGGCTATCGAAAAGTGGCTTCTCAGAGCCCGAAGCCACCGATACGTATATCTCCTCGCCGATCGTATCTACGGGTAGAGATCCCACCGCCAGCGGCGAGTAGCGGTCTCGGAGACACCAATGATCAGCGACGCACTCAACTACCTCAGAAACAGCGACGACGCGCTCGTCACCGTCCTCATCGGGGGACTGCTGTCCGTGTTCGGCTTCCTCCTCGTCCCCGTCCTCTTCGTGAACGGGTACTTCGTCCGCGTTCTCCGGCGGACCGCCGCGGGCGACGAGACCGCACCGGTCTTCGACGACTGGGGACGGATGGGGATCGAGGGCCTGAAAGCCACCGTCATCGCGCTCGTCTACGGGCTCGTGCCCCTCGTCGTCGGCGCGGTGCTGATCGGCGGCTCCGTGGTCGCCATCGCCACCGGTGGCTCCGTCGACGGCGGCTCGGCCGCGCTCGGCGCGGGTATCGTCGGCCTCCTCGTGAGCCTGGCGATCACGTTCGTCCTCGGGCTCGCGGCGTGGTACGTCATCCCCGCCGCGACGGCGAACTTCGCCGAGCGCGGGACGTTCGCCGCCGGATTCGACTTCGGGACGCTCCGCCCGGTCCTGTTCAGTGGAGCGTACGCGACCGGCTGGCTCCTCGCACTCGGCGTGATCGTTCTCGGCGGGATCGTCGCCGGGGCGTTCAACGCCGTGATCCCGATCCTCGGCGCGGTGCCGGGCCTGTTCGTGAGCTTCTACGCCACGGTGGCGGCGTACTACCTCATCGGCCGCACATGGAGGAACCTCCGACCCGTCGAGACCCGCGAGGTCACCGACGAACAGCCCGCGGTCTGAGTACCCCGAACCACCCCCACCACTCGTTTTTCGACCGAATCGACGTTCCCGACTCGAATCGGACGCCAGCCCGAGAACGACAGCGCACTTACCCCCCGAGCGTTCACTCGTACTATGCGCATCGACGGCCGCACCCGCGTCGAGGGCGAACGCGAGCGCTGGACGCTCGTGCCCGAGAGCCTCGACGACCTCTGGCATCTCTCCTACGTGCTCGAACCCGGCGATCTCGTTTCCGGCGATACTACCAGACGTATCCAGCGCGACGACGACCGGATGCGCGACACCGGCGGCGAGCGCGAACCCATGTCGGTGACCATCGCCGCTGACGACAGCGAGTTCCACAAGTTCGCCAACCGGCTCCGGGTGTCGGGCACCATCGAGTCGGCCTCGCGCGAGGACCAGGTGGGCCACCACCACACTCTCAATGTCGAGGAGCGCGAGGAGATCGAGATCGAGAAGATCTGGCAGCCCGACCAGCGCGAGCGCATCGAGGAGGCCGTCGAGGCCACCGAGAACGCCGACGTCGCGATCGCCACCGTCGAGGAGGGCGCGGCCTCGATCCACACCGTCGCGCAGTACGGGACCGAGGAATACGCCTCCATCACCGGCCCCACCGGAAAGGGCGAGTACGCCCGCGAACGGTCCGAACTGTTCGGGGAGCTCGCGAGCGCACTCGGCCATCTCGATGTCGACGCCATCCTGTTGGCGGGGCCGGGCTTCACGAAGGAAGACGCCCGGAAGTACATCGAGGAGAACGATCCAGACGTCGCGGCCACGCTCGGCGCGACCGTCGACACCAGCGCGATCGGTGACCGCGGCGTTCACGAGGTGCTCAAACGCGGCGCGGTCGAGGAGGTCCAGGCCGAGACCCGGATCGCCGAGGAAGCCGAGAGAATCGACGAACTCACCTCACGGATCGCTCAGGACGGCGCAGCGACCTACGGCATCGAGGCGGTCGCCGAGGCCGCCGACTACGGCGCGATCGAGGAGCTACTGGTGCTCGACGATCGGCTCCGCGAGGAGCGTTCGGGCGAGGGTGAGTGGACGATTGACGTGAACGACGTCATCGAGTCGGTCGAACAGCAGGGCGGTTCCGTTACGGTCTTTTCGAGCGAGTTCGCGCCCGGCGATCAGTTGGATGCGCTGGGCGGAATCGCGGCGCTGTTGCGGTATCGGCTGGAGTGAGTTCGGCGAGTCACTCGATCTCGACGGTCAGCCCGTCGCGCGCGAATCGAACGTCGCCGTCGTAGCGCTCGCCGACGGATTCGAGCATCTCCTCGTGGCGACCCTCGGTGTGCGGATAGAGATGGGTGAGGTAGACCCGGCCGAATTCGGCCCCCGAGTCGGCGAGCGTCTCACCCAACTGGCTCGGGGTCGGGTGGTTCGAAACGTCGACCTCGTCGGGAAACGAGCAGTCGTGAGCGAGTACCGCGGAGCCGTCGGCGAAGTTCGCCAGCCCCTCGAACGCCTCGCTGTCGGCTCCGAACGTAAAGGTCGGCGGATCGCCGTCACGGTCCTCCGTGCTCTCGCCTTCGGCCCCGCTTTCGTGCGTGAACCGATAGGCGAGACAGTACATCGAGTGACGGGTCTCGGTCGCGTCGACCGAAAACCTCGCGAGCGAGTACGACTCGGGGCCGATCTCGCGCACCCGGAGGTCGATCCGACCGTCCATGTACTCGTGGACCGAGAGCAGGCCGTCGAGGAGCTCCTTGGTTCCCTGGGGACCGACGACTTCGAGATGCTCCTCGCCAGCGAGCCACCGTGCTTTCATCAGGGGCAGGAGATCGGCGACGTGATCGAGGTGGTGGTGGGTCAGCAACACCGTCGAGACGTCCTCGTAGCCCGCGTCGGTCCGCGCGAGCGCGTTGAGGACGCCGCTGCCACAGTCGACGAGCACACGGTCGTCACTAGATTCGACGAGAAGTCCGGTCTGCGCTCGCCGGCCGGTCGGCATCGCCGCGCCGGTTCCGAGGAAGGTCACGCGCATGGCGAAACCGGGGGAGGGGCGGTGAAAAGCGTTGTTCGCCGCGAGTCGTCGCTTTCAAGCCGAACCCTCATGAGCGTCAACGGCCCATCGTCCGCCAATGAGTCCCTCGTCGGCCGAGTCCCGCGGCTTCTTCGCGTACTACCGGGAGTACGCTCGCTCCGGCGTCCACGCGGCGAGCGCGGCGGCGCTCACGGCGTTCGGCTTGCTCGCCTCCGTCTACGACCCGCGGTTCGTGGTGCTGGCGATCGCGGTCTACGTCCTCCCGCCGGTGTTCCTCTACTTCACGGGCGAAGGCGAGCGCGTTCCCTCGGTCGTCGGTGACGAAGACCACGAGAACCGGGGCACTGACGGGCGTGAGCGAGAACGCGAACGCTCGTCGCCGGGATCGGAGCGATCGACGACGGCAGCATCGACGGGATCCGAAAAAACGACAGAGCTCTCCGAATCCACGGAGCCGTCGGAGAGCCAGAGCGTCTCGGGAGCGTCCCAGCCGACCGAATCAGCCACGGGAAACGATCCCGACGACGAGCACGAGGGCGTCGATCCGTCGTCGGCCGACGCCGAGACCGGTGCGAACCGCGACATCGGCGGGGACGACGAAGCGTCGCCAACGACCGAAGCCGACCCGGAACCCGAGGACGACGCCGGTTCCGATGGTGATCCGGCGGAACCGCCGGAGGATACGGGAACGCTCGCGGACGACATCGACTCGGAGGGTGACGAGGCAGGCGATGGCTGGCACACAGTCGAGTCTCCGACCGACGACCCTCTCACGGGCGTCGTCGCGACCCACGGTGGCGCGTTCGCGGTCGGCGAGAACGGCGTCGTGCTCGCCCGCGGGACCGATGGCTGGGAACTCGCGCTCGAAGACGGGCCGAGCGCCGACGGGGAGTCGCTCCGCGGTATCGACGCCACCGACGACGGCCAGGTCGTGTGGTTCGCGGGCGACGGCGGCGCGCTCGGGCGCTACGACGTCGAGGAGGACCGTCTCACCGACCACTCCGCGCCGAAAGACCAAACGAGCACGTGGACCGCGGTCGCGGTCGTCGGACGGGCGGGCGAGGAGCACGTCCACCTCGCGAACGGCTCCGGCGAAATGCTTCAGGGGGCGTACGACGACGGCGAGGTCGACTGGGGCGAGATCCACAAACCAGGCAGCGGCTCCAGCATCACCGATCTCGCGTTCGACGCCGACACCGGGTACGCCTGTGACAGCAGCCAGGGCGTCTACGCGACGACCGACGGCGCGAGCTACGAGACGATCGGGATCGATGACGCGAACACCGACTTCGCCGCGCTCGCGGCCACCGACACCGAACTCGTCGTGGCGGGTGGCGACGGCACGGTCTTTCGCTACGACGGCTCGGTCTGGACGACGCTCCGCGCCGGTGAAACCGCGCTTCGGGCCATCGACCTCACGAACGAGACGGGTCTCGCGGCCGGCGACGCCGGAGGGGTCTTCGAGCGTGCCGACGGCGGATGGACGTCTGTCGAGACGTCGACCGACGCCGATCTCCGGGGTGTTCTCGTCGGTGCCGGTGGGCCTGATCGTCCGGACGTCGCGGTCGGCACCGACGGGACGATCGTCGAACGCAACCGCAGCTGACGGCCACCCATCGTCAGGAGGGGTTCACTTTCGCTCCGGTGGCCGAACCCACTTCCCGTCGCGGGTTCGAGGGAGAGTCGATGGACGGGCGCGAGCTGTTGGCCGAGGTCGACGCCGATTTCGACCCCGAGACGGTCGATATCACCGACGGCGACGTGCTCGATTCGCTCGATCCCGTCGTACGGAAGTGGTGGGTCGAGCAGTTCGGCGCGTTCGTCCCCGAGAACGGGGGGTTCTTTACGCCACCGCAGAAGGAGGCGATCCCCCACATCCACGAGGGCCGGAACGCGCTCGTCTGCGCGCCCACGGGATCGGGGAAGACGCTCGCGAGCTTCACCGCGATCCTCGATGATCTGTTCCGCCGTGAGCGAGCTGGCGAAGCCCCGAACGGAGGAGGCGACGACGGTCTCGACAACTCGGTGTACTGTCTCTACGTCTCACCCCTCAAATCGCTCGCCAACGACATCCACCGCAACCTCGACGTGCCGCTTTCGGCGATCACCCAGCGGCTCGAAGCTCGCGGCGAAGAGTGCGAGGTTCGCCACGCGATCCGCCACGGCGACACCAGCAGCACCGACCGCCAGCGGATGCTCGACGAAACCCCGCACATCCTAAACACCACCCCCGAGACGCTCGCCATTCTGCTCGACGCGCCGAAGTTCCGGGAGAAACTTGCGACTGTCGAGTACGTGATCGTCGACGAGATCCACAGCATCGCGGGGGGAAAACGCGGCACTCACCTCGCGGTTTCGTTGGAGCGTCTCGAAGCGCTCGCCGAGGGATCGCCGACGCGGATCGGCTGTTCGGCGACCGTCGAGCCGCTCGACACCATCGCGGAGTTCCTCGTCGGTCGACGGGCGAGCGGCGAGAGTCGCGAGTACGAGATCGTCGACGCACGGTTCGCCCGGGAGTTCGACCTCGAACTCCGGTGTCCGACCGACGACCTCATCGACACGCCCCGCGGCGAGGTCCAGGGCCGCTTTTACGACGCGCTCGACGGACTGATCGACGAGCACACCAACACGCTGGTGTTCACCAACACCCGATCGGGGGCCGAGCGCGTCCTTCACACCCTCCGCGAGGGGTACGGCTACGACGAGTCGGACTCGGGCTGTCACCACGGCAGCCTGTCGGCCGAGCGTCGCCAGGCGGTCGAGGCAGGGCTCAAAGCCGGCGACCTCTCGGTGGTCACGACCTCCACCAGCCTCGAACTCGGCATCGACATGCCTCACGTCGATCTCGTCGTTCAGGTCGGCTCGCCCAAGTCGGTCGCCGCCCTCCTCCAGCGCGTCGGTCGCGCGGGCCACCGACTCGGCCGCGAGGTCAAAGGGCGGGTGTTCGCGCTCGATCGGGACGAGCTCGTGGAGTGTGCCGTGATGCTCCGGAAGGCCGAACAGAACTTCGTCGACCGGGTCTTTGTACCGGAGCGCGCCCACGACGTCGCGGCCCAGCAGGTGTACGGGATGGCGATCGCCGGACCGCGACCCGAAGACGAGATTCGAGGAATCCTCGGGCGTGCGTACCCGTATCGAAACTACACCGACGAGGAGTGGGAGACGCTGATGCGCTACCTCACCGCCGGGTACGCCGGAATGGAGGATCGCAACGTCTACGCGAAGATCTGGCGGGACACGAACGATTCGCCGGACGGCGAGCATCACTACGCCGACTTCCCGGTAGGCGAGCCGCTGATCGGTAAACGCGGCCGGCTCGCGCGGGTGATCTACATGACCAACATCGGGACGATCCCCGACAGCTTCTCGTGTGACGTCGTGGTTCGCGGCGACGACGAGCGGGTGGGCCAGCTCGACGAGAACTACCTCGATACGCTCGACACCGGCGACGTGTTCGTGCTCGGTGGAAGCCGGTACGAGTACCGCTACCGACGTGGCTCGAAGGTGTACGTCGATCCGACTGGCGCACGGCCCACGGTTCCCTCGTGGTTCGCCGAGCGTCTCCCCCTCTCCTACGATCTCGGTCGCGAGATCCTCGACGTTCAGGGCGAGCTGCTCGACCGGCTCGACAGTCGGGGCGTGGCCGGCGTCCGATCGTGGCTTCGCGAGTTCCCGCTCGACGAGAACGCCGTCCGGGCGATCGCGCGCACCTTCGACGAGCAGGTGCGCTACGCCGGCGAGGCGAGCGTGAGTACCCCTTCGAGACTCGCGATCGAGACCGAACTCGATCACAACGAGCGGGTCCGCCGATACCACGTCCACTCGAACTACGGGCGACGGTTCAACGACGGTCTCTCGCGCGTGCTTGCCCATCGATGTGCGGAAGCGACGAACGCGAACGTCACGGTGGCGGTCGCGGACAACGGGTTCAGCCTCGGGCTTCCGCTCAACCGGAAGCTCGACTTCGTGGGGCTGCTCCGGGATATCGAGCCGGGCGACGTTCGCCGTGATCTCCGGGCGAGTCTCGATGGGACTGACCTGCTGCAGCGATACTTCCGGATCAACGCGACGCGTGCGCTCACCATCCTGAAACGGTACAAGGGCTACGAGAAATCCGCGAGCCAGCAGCAGGTGTCGAGCGAGATGCTGCTCGGCTACGTCGAGGACTTGGAGGAGTTCGCGGTCCTCGAAGAGACCTACCGCGAACTGCTGGAGGACAAGCTCGCGGTCGAGGCGATCGAGGACGTGCTCGCGGCCGTGCAGACTGGCGAGATCGATGTGACGATTCAGCGGGTCGACTCGCCGACACCGATGGCGTTCGGGCTGGCGACCTTGATGGCGAGTGATGTCGTGCTCGCCGAGGACGAGAGCGCCGTGCTCCAGGAGTTCCACCAGCGCGTGCTCGACGAGATCGAGGATAGCGAGGACGTGCTGGCCGACGATTCAGTGACGTAGGAGCGAACGAGGGCGAGCGAGCGGACAGCCGAGTCGATCACGCGACCCGTGGCCGCCCACCGATCCTGGTGTCGACGCGTTCGAGGAAGTAGTCGAACACCGAGCCGAGCGTGAACCCGTACGCCCAGTGGGCGACGAGGCTGAGCACGACGTAGCCGACGAGTGCGAGCCCGGACTGCCCAGTATAAAAGGCTCCGACGAACCCGGTCCACGTGATCGTCGCGAACGAAACCCCCCGAAACGCGAGCGTCGGACCGGGGAGGAACTCCTGGACCGAGACGAACAGCAGGGGCCACGTCGTCATCCCGCCGCCGAAGAAGATGATGTACCCGAGGAGGTTGTCAGAACCCAGCCCGATGAGCGCTGCGAGCCCGCCGAACGAACTGCTGTCGAACCAGCCGAGGTTGAGCGCGACGAACAGCACCGCCGACAGCATCACGGTGCCGGCCGCGCCGGCGACCCCGCCGATCACGCCGTCCTTGAAGATCCCGACGAGATCGCCGGCAGCATCGGTCGGGGATTCGTCCACGAGGGTGAACGTGTCGTCGGGTTCGTCGCTCGCGCGATCGTCGACGTTCGGTGGGCCGGTGTCTGCCATGCGTTCACTTCACACGCCGGCGTCAAAACAGTATCGACGGCACGGACACGATCGGTCCGGAGCTCGTCCGTTATCGATGCGGTGGCGCGCGATGAATGCCGCCGTGAGGCGGCAGAACGCGCGAGGGATGATCGAGGAGCGAACGGAGTGAGCGAACGAGGGAATCGGCTGGGGAGGCGTGTGGCCTGCGATCTCTCGTTTGTGCCATGACTCGCGGGAAGCGAACGCAGGATCGAGCGGGGACCGTGCCGGCTGACGGCTACTCGGCCCACTCGACCATCCGCGCGTAGCGCTCGTCGGTCGCGAGCGCGTCCCGGTCGCCGACGAGCACGAGCGCCTTCTTCGCCCGCGTGAGCGCGACGTTCACTCGCCGGAAGTCCTCGAAGATCGGCGAGTCGAGGTCGCCCGTGGCGACGAACGAGACGACGATGACCTCCTTCGCCGAGCCCTGAAACCGATCGACGGTGTCGACGGTCACCGCCGGTACTTCCCGACGGATCGCGGCGGCCTGGGCGCGAAACGGCGCGATCACGCCGATATCCGTGCGCGAGACGCCCGCCGCCGCGTACGCCGCGACGGTCTCGGCGACTGCCTCGACCTCCGCCGGGTTGGTGTTGCCGCGGGCCGTCCCGTCAGGATCGACGAACACGACGCGTTCTTGGAGGTGGTCGGGAAGCGCGTCGCGCGCGACGCTTGGAAGGTCCGAGACGTGCTGGGCGGCGACGGCGGGCGAGGCGGGCCTGAGTCGGCCGTCGTAGAACTCGTTGGAGGAAAACGCCTGGATCCGCTGGGCCATCCGGTACTGGGTGTCGAGCAACACCGCCGCCTCGGGATGGGTCTCGATCAGCCGCTCGAACAGCGACCGCGAGAGGTCGGCGACACCTGACGACGCTCCGCCCGCCCCGTTCACCATCTCGCTGGCGACCACGCCCGATCCGTCGGTCGCGGTCGTGGCTCCGGTGGTCCCGCCGTCGGCCGAACCATTGCCGTGTTCGGCAGTTTCGACAGTCCCGGCCGCGTCAGCGGACTGGACCACCGGCGGGAGCTGTTGGTGATCGCCGACCAAAACGAACCGATCGGCGAGCGTGACCGCTGCGAGGGTCGCCGGCTCGGTGAGCTGGGAGGCCTCGTCGATCACCGCGACGTCGAACGATCCCTCGCGCATGATCCGCGAGCCACAGCTCGCGGTCGTCGCCGCCACCACCGAAGCCTCGCGGAGCTCGGCCGCACGCTCGTCGGGGTCGCCGCGGGACTCCAACCGATACTCCTGGATGTCCTCGCGCACGCCGTGTTCGGTGCCGACGCGAACGAACTCGTCGAACCCTTGGTCGCGGAGTGCGTCGAGTGCGTTGTCGACCGCGCGGTTGGTAAAGGCCGACAGCAGCACGCGTTCGCCGCGCTCGACAAGCGCACGAACGGTGCGCGCGATGGTGTAGGTCTTCCCGGTACCCGGCGGCCCGTGGATCAGCGCGCAGTCCTCGGCCCCGACCGCGCGACGCACCGCCCGGTCCTGGGCCGGGTTGTTGTCGATGAACGTCTCCTCGCTCTCCCGAAACGCGGGATCGCGCCGGTCGAACAGGACGTCCTTCTGCGATTCGTCGCCCGCGAGCAGCGCGTCGTGGAGCGCGGTCAGCATTCGGTCGGCCCCGATCTCGGAGGGATAGACGTCGAGTCGTCGGAGTTCGACCGGCTCGTCGGCCGTGACGACGATCTCCTCGCCCATCGAAACGACGCGCGCCATCTCGGCGTTTCCCCGCACCGGGTGGCCGTCGCTCGCGAGCACCACGTCGCCTGCGCGGATCTTCGAGACCGGATCCGAACACCGCGCGCGGAGTTCCCACCGGCCGTCGACTTCCTCCCTCCCACTGGGTTCGAGGTCGATCAGCGCGCGGTCGGCATCGGCGCGCTCGGTCGCGGTCTGCGTCCAGAGCTTCGCGTACTCGTCGTGGACCGCCCCGCGCTCGGCCTCGATCGCACGATAGAACCGTTCGAAGTACTCGCGCTCTTCTTCGGGGATCGCCTCGCCGATCTGCCCGGCTTTCGATTCTTGATCGAGCCGGCCCGAAACGACCATGCAGGTGTCCTGTTCGAAACAGTAGTTGCAGGTCGCGTTCGCCTCGTAGCCCGTCGGGATCTCGCCGGCGACAGCCATCGCAGCGAGATGGTTGCGCTCGCGGAGAACGTAATCGAGCAGTCCGTCGTTCAGCGAGAAGTCCTTCGCCGGCGAGAGATCGCCGCTCTCCTCGTTCCGGTCTAGCGCGGCGTTTTTCGTGTAGAGGAGCGTCCCGGTGTCGGGCGGCTCGCCTCGTTCGTCTAGCAGGAGGGCGTAGCACGCGACCTGGACCTTGTCCTGAAAGCGGGGCTCGCTGTTGGTGTTTTTTCCAGTTTTGAGCTCGACCGGCGCGCCTCGCCGGACGGCGTCGGCCCGCCCCTTCAGCCCGTAGCGCTCGGAGATCAGGGTCTGCTCGGAACGCCACTCGTCCCCGCCGTCGAGGGTGCCCTGGCGCAGCCAGCCGTCGATCGCCCGGGCGTGGTCGCTGACGTCCTCCCTCACTTCGTCGGCGTCGCGGTCGAGCAAACCGAGGTCGAGGCCGACTTCCGCAACGCGGTCGTCGATCGCGGCCTCGACCTCGCCGCCGCGGAGGAGATCGGAAAAGACCTCGTGGACGATCGTTCCTTTCACCACGGGGTAGTTGAGCGGGACGCCCGACAGCGTGTTGAGATAGTGCATTCGGGGACACTGGACCCACGATCGGACGTCGGTGACGTTCACGAGGTAGTCGGGTTCGATCACGACCCGCGAGTCGCCTGCGGTCGCGTACTGGATCTCGCCACGGAACTCCTCGCGTTCGACCCCGAGCGCGAGCACCTCCATGCCCGTCCGGGCGTACTCCGCCGTTTCGCTCCACTTCCCCCAGAGGGTGAGCGTCACGGGCTCTGCCTGGCCTCGCTCGGGTCTGAGTGTAAACTCCGCGAGATCGCGCTCGCCGTACTGGGTGCTCACGCTCCGTGTCTCGCTCACGTCGACGATCGGGCCACGTAGCTCCGCCACACCCGAGAGGGGAGTGGCGAGCGAAAAACGCTGTCGGTGGGCGGGGGGCGAACCGAAACGGGCTTTGCGGGCTCGCGGTTCGATCCGGCGTGGATCGCCACACCCTCCAGTTCTACCCGCTCTATCTCACCCGTTTCGCCGGTGGGTTCGGGTTCGTCACGCTCATCACGCTGTTGCCCGAGTACATCACCCTCTACGATCCCTCGGGGCTCGTCGTCGGACTCTTCACTACGGCGTTCACCCTCGCCCAGACCCTCGCGGTCGTCCCGCTCGCGTGGGCCGGCGATCGGTACGACAAACGGTACGTGCTCCTCAGCGGGCTCGCCATTGGGATCGCGGTGTATCTCGGCTTCACGTTCGTGGCGTCGAGCGCCGGGTTCGTCCTCGCGCGGGCGGCCCAGGGGATCACGGTCACCGCGACGAGCCTGATGGGGCTCGCCCTGGTCGGCGAGCTCGCGACCAAGGAGACCCGCGCGAACCACATCGGGAAGGCGAACGCCGCGCGCTTCGCCGCCGGGATCGCGGGCAGCCTCGGCGCGGGGGCGCTCTACTCCGCCGCCGGGTTCGGCGCGGTGTACGCCGTCGTCACCGGGATGCTCGTCGTCGCGGGCGTGGGAGTCGTGGCGTTCGTCTCACCCGACGAAACCCGAATCGAGGGGTTTCCTTTCACCGATCTCGCGCTCAACCGTCGACTGTTGACCCTGTCGAGCTTTCGCGCCCAGTACGCGGTCGCGGTCACGCTCGTCAGGACGTGGGTACCGATCTACGCGGGCGTCACGGCCGCGAGCGGCGGTCTCGGGATGGTGTCGATCGCCGTCGGCACCGTGGTAGCGGCCGAGAAGTTCACCAACATGCTCTGTCAGCCGTTCACCGGCCGGCTCTCCGATCGGTTCGGCCGCGCGCTGTTCGTCTTCGTCGGCGGCGGATGTTATGGGCTGGTCGCGCTCGCGGTGCCGTTCACGCCGACGATCGCCGCCTGGCTCTCGCTGCCCGCGTCGCTCCCCGTTGTCGGGGCGACCCCGCCGGCGTTCATCCCGCTCGTGATCTGCAACGGCCTGCTCGGGGTCGCGGACAGCATCCGCGAGCCCGCGAGCATGGCGCTGTTCGCCGACGAGGGAACCGACGACGGCGGGGTGGCGAGCAGTTTCGGCATCCGCGAACTCGTCTGGCGACCCGGCTCGATCCTGGCCCCGCTGCTCGGCGGGGTGTTGATGGCGCAGGTCGGGATGGCGTCGGTGTTCTTCGTCGGCGGGGCGGTGGCGTTCGCCGGCGTCGCGACCTTCCTCGGCGTGCTTTCGTACTCGCACGGCTCCGGCGCGCTCACGCAGTGGTGACCTCTCTAACGGGACTCGGTACGAGCCGGTGTCTGCGGAGCCACCGCCCAGAAGTCACGGGCCTCGCGATCATTCATTCAGTACTGGAGTCGGGACGCTACGATCGTCGCCTTCCGTTCCCTACCGAGGTCCGGAGGCGTAGCCATCGCGGTGCTCCGCGCCCTCACTCGGGAACGCCCTGATACTCGTAGTCGCCGAACCCGAGCAACGGCAAAAATATGAACGAGAGGAACCCTAATCCGAGGCCGAATCCGATACCCTGACCGAAGGCTTTTGCGACATCGATCGGGATCTTGATTGCTGGAACTATGTTCACAAGCGGGATGAAAAACACAATCAACCACCACCATGCGTTCCCGCCAATTTTAATCATAATATAAAAATTATATATCGGGACGATCGCTGCCCAGCCCGGCTCATTGGCCTTCTGGAACGTCTTCCACGTGCCGGCGATCGTGAGAAGTACGATCGCTATGGCAACGAGCGAAAACACAATTCCCAGTGCTGAACCGCCGCCACCGTTCTGAAGCGGAACGAGCGGCAGGTTTGCGAGTGATGACACGGGCTGACCCCACAGATCGCTTTATGTTAAATTCTTCGTTTAATATACTGTGGCACGAGCAGCAGGGCCGGACAGTAAATGCGATTCAGCAAGGTCGACTCAGCAACGGTGTTACTACAGCCATCGACTCGTCACACCAGTCTCGCGACGGAACGGTAGGCCTATTTCACACCGGCGAGTCGGCCCCGGTATGCAGACCCTCGTCCTCGCCGCCGGCGAAGGCACCCGGATGCGCCCGCTGACGGCCGGGCTCCCGAAACCGATGCTCCCCGTCGCCGATCGCCCGCTGTGTGCTCACACCGCCGACGCCGCGATCGAAGCCGGCACCGACGAGCTGATTCTCGTGGTCGGCTACGAGGCCGATGTCGTGCGCGAGTACTTCGGCGAGGAATACCGCGGCATCCCTGTCAAATACGCCACGCAGGACGAACAGCTCGGCACCGCCCACGCCGTCCAGGCGGCACGCGAGCACCTCGACGGGCGGTTCGCGGTGCTCTACGGTGACGACCTCTACGACCAGGCGAGCATCGAGGCGCTGTTCGCCGCCGGCCCCGGCATCACCGCCTACCGCGCGGAGAACCCCTCGAACTACGGTGTGCTCGACACCGACGGCGACCGGGTAACTGGCGTGACGGAGAAACCCGAAGATCCCGAAACGAATCTCGTGAGCGCCGGGGCCTGTGTGCTCCCGAGCGAGGCGCGCGAGTGGCTCGATGTCGAACAGAGCGAGCGTGGCGAGTACGAACTCACCGACGTGCTCGATCGGGTGTTCGCGGAGTACGAGGTCTCGTACACCGAACTCGATCGGTGGATGGGCGTCGGCCGGCCGTGGGAGCTGCTCGCGGCCAACGAGTGGAAACTCACTGAACTCGACAGGGAAATTCGAGGAACGGTCAGCGACGACGCCGACCTCCGGGGCCCGGTCGTCGTCGAGGAGGGTGCAGCGATCGAGCCGGGTGTCGTGATCGAGGGCCCAGTCATGATCCGCTCGGGCGCACACGTCGGCCCGAACGCCTACGTCCGCGGCGCGACCCTGCTCGGCGAGGACAGCGAAGTCGGCCACGCCGTCGAGATCAAGAACAGCGTGATCATGCGCGAGACCAACGTCCCGCACCTCTCGTACGTCGGCGACAGCCTGCTCGGCCGCGACGTCAACTTCGGCGCGGGAACGACGGTGGCGAACCTCCGTCACGACGACGAGCCCGTGGAACAGACGGTGAAGGGCGAGCGCGTCTCGACGGGGCGGCGGAAGTACGGCGTGGTGGTCGGCGACGGCGCGAAGACCGGGATCGAGACGTCGCTCTCGCCCGGCGTGGTGCTCTCGCCCGGCGCGCGCACCGAGCCGAACGAGTGGGTCTCGCGCGATCGATAATCGCCGGAGAGACGGCATTTATCCCGGCGGCCGATCCAGGGACTCCATGATCGATCCGACCTCCGACGTCGGCGGGAGCACCGAGGAGACCGCGCCGACGTGTACGACCTGTGGCGAAGCGATCGTCGACGAGCCGGACCACCGCGTGGTGACGCGGATCGACGAGGACGAGGTACGAACCGAACATTTCTGTGACGAGGACTGTCTCGCGGCCGACGACTGAGCGCTCGCCGACGCGTTCGACACTGGATGAAAGGACTACCGCCGTGACCGCTGACTGGTTCTGGGAGACTCGCCACTCCCTCCGGTGTTCCGTGCCGTCGGGGTCGACCGAACCCCCTCCGCCGACGCTCACTCTGTGCGATCAGGACAGCTCGTCGAATCGATCGACGGCACTGCCGGCGACGTCCATGTCCTGCTCGACTGCGCCGCCGCTGACGCCGATCGCACCGACGAGCTCGTCGTCGTCGTGGAGTGGATACCCTCCACCGAAGATCACCATCCGGTCGTCGTTGGTGTTCTGGATGCCGTACAGCGACTCGCCGGGCTGGGCCATCTCGCCGAGCGTGTCCGTCGCCAGCTCGTAGCACGCGGCCGTGTACGCCTTGTTCCGGGCGATGTCGATCGATCCGAGCCACGCGGTGTCCATCCGGCGGTTGACGATGAGCGTGCCCTCGGCGTTCGCCACCGCGATCACCATCGGGTTGTCGATCTCCTCGGCGCGTTGCTCGGCCGCGTCGGCCAGCTCCTTCGCCATGTCTAGTGGTATCGCCTCGACCATGCCTATCGACGCACGGCTGCCGGTCACATATCTCTTGTTATTATCCATCAAAGATCCGTCATTCGGGCGGCACAAGACCTAATGCGCTTCCTCAGCATTATCACGATGGATCATACCAATGTCGATGGAAGCCGTCGTCTACCAAGGCGAACACGACGTGGCCGTCGAGGAGGTCGACGAGCCCGCAATCGAGCACCCGAACGACGTGGTGGTCGACATCACGACCTCGTGCATCTGCGGGTCGGACCTC
The DNA here is from genome assembly GCF_000334895.1 of Halococcus agarilyticus. Classification (NCBI taxonomy): domain Archaea; kingdom Methanobacteriati; phylum Methanobacteriota; class Halobacteria; order Halobacteriales; family Halococcaceae; genus Halococcus; species Halococcus agarilyticus. Next base: position 230,573 of record NZ_BAFM01000003.1, read on the forward strand.
CACATGTACGAGGGCCGGACCGACGCCGAGCCGGGGATCGTCTTCGGCCACGAGAACATGGGGATCGTCGAGGCGGTCGGCGACGCGGTGAGCACGATCGAGGTGGGCGATCGGATCGTCCTTCCCTTCAACGTGGCCTGTGGGTTCTGTGAGAACTGCGAGAACAACAAGACCGGCTTCTGCACCAACGTCAACGAGGGGTTCGCCGGCGGGGCGTACGGCTACGTCGCGATGGGACCGTACCAGGGTGGTCAGGCCGAGAAACTCCGCGTTCCCTACGCGGACTTCAACGCGCTCCAGCTCCCCGAGGGTGACGAGCACGAGGACTCGTTCGCGCTGCTCGCGGACATCTTCCCGACCGGGTGGCACGGCACCCGGCTCGCGAACCTCCAGCCGGGCGAGTCGATCGCCATCTACGGGGCGGGGCCGGTGGGAACGATGGCGGCCTACAGCGCGAAGCTCCAGGGAGCCTCGGAGATCTACATCGTGGATCGCGTGCCGAGCCGGCTCGACCTCGCCGAGGAGCACTGTGACGCCCATCCGATCAACTTCGAGGAGGCGGACCCGGTCGAGCAGATCAAAGAGGCCCACGGGGGCGGCGTCGACAAGGGCGTCGACGCGGTGGGCTACCAGGCGATCGACGCGGACAAGGAGGGTGACAGCGCGTACGATCCCGCCCGGGAGAACCCGGCGATCGTCCTCAACAACCTGATCCAAACTGTGCGCCCGACCGGCCAGCTCGGCATCGTCGGGCTGTACGTCCCCTCCGATCCGGGTGCGCCGGATCAGATGGCGGGACAAGGGAGGTTGGGAATCGACTTCGGGAAACTGTTCGAGAAAGGGCAGAAGCTCGGCACCGGCCAGTGCGACGTCAAGTCCTACAACCGCCGGCTGCGCGACATGATCATCGAGGGGCGTGCCGACCCGAGCTTCTACGTCTCCCACCGCGAGCCGCTCTCGAACGCCCCGGAGATGTACGAACGCTTCGACAACCGCGAGGAGGGCGTCACGAAGGTCCTGCTCGAACCGTAGCTCGTCACGAGTCTCGGTGGTCGTTGCGATCGTTCGACGGCTTTTGCACGAACGTTGGAAGACCGGGATCGGGGTCGGTGTCGTGACCGCTACGATCACGACGCCAACGAGAACCGCCAGCCACGAGCCTCCCCAACCGACTCCCTCGCTCGCTACGCTCACTCGGTCATCCCTCGCACGACGGTTGCGCGCCGATGAACGGCGCGCAGCGCGCGCCACCGCAGTTGGGATCGGGTGTCTCGTTGTCGGACCACCCGCTGGTTCCTGATCGGGTCCCGTCGCGGACGGAACCACCCGTTCGTCGACACGAACACGTATTGCTGCCCGGGACCAACGATCAGCCGACCGCCGATGTGTCAGTACTGCACCGCCAGGACCGACGGCTGGACGGCACTGCTCGAGTACGACGAGGTGTTTCAGTCGACACGACGGAACGCCGGCACCGAATCGACCTACGGGTTCCACGAGTCGTGGGACGAACTCCGCGAGCAGGTCTCGCCCTGAGAGCGCTCGCTACACCGTCGGAAACGGATCGTCGAGCGCGGCCCGGTCGTCGGGGTCGCCGTCGTCGAGCAGGCAGGCGTCGAGCCCGTCGACGATGCCCGCCTCGTCGAGGCCCGTGCCGATGAACACGAGTCGTGTTCGTCGGTCGTCCTCGTCACTCCACTCCCCGATCGGGCCGGCCTGGACCGACGGACCCGCCTGGTTCAGCCCCATCACGTCGTCGCGACCGGCGAGCCGGAAGACGCCCTTCGCCCGGATCAGCCCCTCGGCCCACGAGTCGAGCCACGCATCGAGCCGCTCGGGGTGGAACGGTCGGTCGCGAGCGTAGACGAAGGAGGAAACGCCGTGTGTGTCGGCCGCCGATCGTCCGGCGGCGTGATCGTGGTCGTCCTGCTCCTCCTCGCTCCCCTCCTCGCTGGCGAGCGCACGCTTCCAGCCGGCCGAACGTGTCGCCGCCGCGAAATCGAACCGCCCGGTGTCGAGAACCGAATCGGGATCGATGTCGGCGTGTTCGGTGCGAACGAGCTCGGCCCGGGGCTGGAGCGTGCGGATCGTCGCCTCGATCTCGCCCAGCTGTTCGTCGGGAACCATATCGCACTTGTTGAGCAGAAGCACGTCGCAGAACTCGATCGCCTCGATCAGCACGTCCGCGAGCGGACGGTCACCCTCTGACCCGGCGTCGCCGGGCAACGACGCCCCCGCGTCGAACTCCTTCCAGAACCCGTAGGCGTCGATCACCGACACCATCGTATCGAGACGATAGAACTCGGTCGGATCGACCTCGCTATCCGCAGAGCCCTCAATAAACGTCCGTGCGACCGGGATGGGCTCGCTGATGCCCGACGACTCGACCACCAGGCAGTCGAACTCGCGGGTCTCGGCGAGGCGGGCGGCCTCGGTCAGGAGGTCGTCCCGGAGCCGACAGCAGATGCAGCCGTTCGAGAGATCGACGATCCCCGGCTCGTCGTCACCCGTCGAGCGATCGAGGAGGTCGGCGTCGACGTTCACCTCGCCCATGTCGTTGACGATCACGGCGACGTCGCGGCCGCCTGGATCGTCGAGCACGCGGTTGAGCAGCGTCGTCTTGCCCGCGCCGAGGGGGCCGCTCACGACGGTCACCGGGATCGTTTCGGTCGATCCGTTCGTCATCGTGTCGTCCGTGGGCACGGAGCAGCATAACCTTCAGCCGCAGCCACCGCCTCACAGGTTCCGCTTCCGTTTCTCCACTACGCGAACGTCCTCGATCGCGGTCTCGGGATACTGGCCGTCCTCGTCCTTCTCGGCTGCCTTCGTCATGTCCCAGATCGTGTTCAGTCCCGTCGTCACACCCTCCAAGGCCTCCATCTCGCAGCCCGTCTTCCCCGTGGTCTCGACCGCGACTTCGATGGTCACGGTCTCCGACCCGAGATCGAACTCGGTCTCGACGTTCGTGATCGGGATCTGGTGACAGAGCGGGATCGTCTCCCAGGTGTGTTTCACCGCCCGAATCGCGCCGATCCGTGCGGTGGCGAGCACGTCACCCTTCCCGATCTCGTCGTCCCGGACCGCTTCGACGGTCGACTCGCGCAGCCGGATCGTCCCGTGCGCGATCGCCCGGCGCGCGGAGTCGGGCTTGTCGCCGACATCGACCATCTGCACGTCGCCTTCCTCGGTGGTGTGGGTCAGGTCGTCGCCGTCGGTCGCATCGCCGTCGGCCCCACCGTCCTCACTCGTCATCGTCGTCCCGGAGCGCGTTCGGCACCGCGTCGAGCAGTTCGGAGGCGAGCAGCCCGTCGCCGCGCCCGAGGTGCTCGGCCGCGCGGCCGTTGACGTAGGGAGCCATGCAGGCCGCCTCGTACGGATCGTGGGTCGCCAGCAGGGCCGCCGTGATCCCCGCGAGCACGTCGCCGGTCCCGCCGACGGTCATGCCCGGCGTGCCGGCACGACAGATCCGGGTGGTCTCTCCATTGGAGATCACGTCGTCTTTCGCTTTCGCCAGGACGACGTGACCCAACTCGTCCGCGAACGACGCGATTTCGTCGGTCGCACTCCGGAGGTCGTCGACAGCCGGCCCGCCCATTTCGGCGAGTTCGTGGCGATTGGGGGTGCAGACCAGCGTGGCGTCGGTGTCGACCTCGGGGACCACCGAGAGCGCGTCGGCGTCGATCACCGCGAGGCCGTCGAACTCGCGGAGGAACTCCCGAACCGCTTCGAGCGTCTCGTCGGCGGTGCCGAGCCCCGGGCCGAGCACCACCACGTCGTCGTGGTCGGTCGCGGTCTCGACGAGGCCCTCGACCTGATCCGGCGAGAGCTGCTCGGCGTCGTAGGGCTGGACGATGAGGTCCTCGGCGTAGCCCGCGATCGGCTCGAAAACGTCCTGTGGCACCGAGACGAACGCGAGGTCCGCGCCCGCACGCAGCGACGCCTCGGCCGCGAGCGCGGGCGCGCCGGTGTAGGGGCCGCCGCCGATCACGAGCACCCGGCCCGAATCGCCCTTTGCGGCGTGGGGATCGCGCGTGTTCGTCCGGAGATCCCCGGGGCCGACGAACCGCTCGGCCGCTCGCGGGATCCCGATATCCACGACGCGAACCGCTGCGTCGAGCTCGCCGAGGCCCGGTTTCTCGTCGTGGAACGTCACGATCGAATCGGCCTCGATCGCGCCGCTCGTCGCCTCGCCGGTGTCGGCGTCCACGCCGGAGGGCACGTCGACCGCGACGACGGTCGCGTCGGTAGCGTTGATGGCTTCGGCGGCGGTGGCTTCCGGCTCGCGGAGCGCACCCGTCACACCTGTCCCGAGCATCGCGTCGACCACCACGTCGGGATCGCCGAGGTCGAGATCGCGCGAATCCCGCACTTCCGTGGCGTCGTACTCGCCCTCCTGGAGTGCGTCCCAGTTTTCGCGCGCGATCTCGGTCGCAATCGTCGCGGCCCGCCCGAGCAGGCGTGTTCGTGTGTCGTGCTCGTCGAGGAATCGAGCGGCCACGAACGCGTCGCCCCCGTTGTTCCCCCGGCCGGCGACGATCGTGACCTGCGCGCCCGGCTCCACGATATCGCGGACCACACGCGCGACCGCGTTGCCGCTCGACTCCATCAACTGCTTTCTCGGCACGCCGAGCGCCGCGGCGTTCGCATCGACGGCGGCCATCCGGTCTGTCGCTATCATACCGATGGGTCGGCCGCCGATGGATTAAGCGTGCGGGCTATCGCCGAATCTCGAAGCCCGACTCGCCGTCGGGGTCGTCGTACTCGACCTCGACGCTCTCGACCGAGGCGGCGTCGCTGCCGGTGTGACACCACTCGACCACCGACTCGACCGCGTCCTCCTCGCCCTCGAAGACCGCCTCGACCCGCCCGTCGTCGAGGTTTCGCACCCAGCCATCGACGTCACGCTCGCGGGCGGCGTCGCGGGTGCTCGCGCGGTAGTAGACGCCCTGCACGGTTCCAGAGACGAACACGTGTGCGCGAGTACGGTTCGACATGGACGGTCGTTCGTCGGCCGAACACAAAACCGGGCGTGGTTCGCGGTCGCCGATCGAACACCGCTCGACGGTCAGTCGCCGTTCGGCGCGTCGCCACCGCCCCGGAGGTAGTGAAACACGTGGGTCTGGACGTAACCCGCGTGCTCGCCGCCGAATTCCCGACGAATGGCCCGCGAAGTCTCGGCGTACGAGCCGCGATCACAGTCGGGGAAGTGCTCGGCGATCGCGGTCTGGATCCACGTATCGAGCGGGACGGCTTCGAGGTAGCCGAGCGAGAAGAGGAGCACGCAGTCGGCAACCTTGTCGCCGACGCCCACGAACTGCTTCAGGTACTCGCGGGCGGCCTCGTACTCCTTCCCTCGGGCGTCCTCGGGGCGCACCTCGTCGCTCGCGACGAGTTCGGCGGTGCGCTCGACGTAGGGCGCGCGATAGCCGAGCGAGCACGCTCGGAGATCGGCCTCGCTCGCCGCAGCCAGCTCCTCTGGCGTCGGAAAGGCGTGGTAGGTCTCGCCGTCGAAGTCGACGACGGAGCCGAACTCCCGCGCCAGCGCGCGCTGCATCCCGTGGATCCGCCCCACCCGCATCTGGGCCGAGCAGATGAACGCGATCAGCGTCGCGAAGGGTGGGTCGCGGACGATGCGCAGGCCGCGGTAGGCGTCGAGCGCGGCGTCGATCAGCGGGTCGTCGGGCGCTGCCGCCTGAAGCGCGTCGAGATCGTCGTCGAGCCGGAGCAGGTGCGTCAGCGGGGCGACGGCGTCGGTCGTCGCCTCCCACTCGAGGCGGCCGTCGGCCTGTCGCACGCGGACGACCTCGCGCTCGCCGGTGAAATCGGTCGGCAGCACGGTCGTGTACCACGCCGACCCGCCCGAGACCGCGGATCGCTCGTAGGAGCCGCCGTCCTCGCGGGACCAGCAGAAGGACTGGCCGCTTTCGAGCGTCGCCTGGAGGTCGATCCCGCCCGCGAGGTCGTCGAGATCGATCGTCCCGGATTCCATCACCGGAGCCACGCCGCGGGGCGGATTGGCCCTTTCGACTCGGTCCGCCCCAACGTTGATACCGCCCGACTGAGAAGGTCACGCATGGACTGTCGAGTCGTCGTCGAGGCCGCCGTGCCCGTCTACGACGTCGAGACGGCGGACGAGGCCGTGCGGATCGGCATCTCGAAGACCGGTGAGATGCTCAACCCCGACCTCAACTACGTCGAGATCGAGATGGGCACGCGCACGTCACCCTCCGGCGAGGAGCTGGAGCCGGCGTTCATCGTCGCCGACGAGGCGCTCGTCGCGCTCGAACTCGAGATGACGGTGTTCAACGTCGAACGCGAGGAACACGCCGCGCGGATCGCCCGCACCGAGATCGGCCAACGACTCGAAAACATCCCGCTCGAAGTGCTCGAAATCGAGGTACTCGATGAGGACACTGAGGACGCCGAGGAGGACACGAACGACGGGGCGGCCGACGAAAGTACGGCCGACGAAGGGGACGACGTTCTCCCCGAGTTCGACGAGCTGCTCGACGACGACTCGAAATAGCCAGCGCTGGCGCTACTGGGGAGAAGCGTCGACAGGAACGCTGCTATGGCCGTTCAGTCGGCAGCAGCCGGTACCGTCTCGCTCTCCGCGCGACGCATCTCGCCGGTGATTCCCTCGGCGAGCGCGAAAACGGCTTCCTTGTGGTCGGTCTTCGACTTGTGAATCGATGTCGGTCGAACGCCGAGGGACTCGTACCCCTCGTACTCGACCGCCGTCCCTGTTCGGGCTTCGTGGTGTTTGCGTACCTCTGCAAGCAGGCCGTGGAGGTGGATGAGCTCCTGCTTTTTCATAGGCAACTGGTCCTAGCGACTGGAGGGTTATAGTAGTGTATTGAGGTCCGTTAACACACGACCGCGGGGAAACGGCGGTTCAGGCCCACGCTGGAGGAATAAGGATCGTGAACGATCGCGCGGCTGTCGAGTCGTCGATCGGACGGCGTGAGGAACGACGACTACCCGAGCTGTTTCAGCGTACTGAGGTCGCGGTCGGTCCGCATGAACTCGGTGATGCGGTAGCTCGCGTGACAGTTCGGGCAGTGAAACACCGATCCCTGGGCGGGGAGATCGCGCGGCGTCGACCGCCAGTGTTTCGCACACTCCGGGCACAGAAGCTGGACGGCTGCTTCGTCCATGTCGACCTTCCACACACGAGGGCCACAAAAAGGTTCGCGTGAGTCAGGCGGCCATCACGTCGCCCTCGGCTTCGAGGAGCTCCTTGTACCGGTTGCGGATGGTGACCTCGGAGATGTCGGCGACCTCGCTGACGGCTCCCTGCGTGACCTTCTCGTTGGTGAGGAGGGCGGCGGCGTAGACCGCGGCGGCCGCCAGTCCAACGGGGCTCTTCCCGCTGATGATGCCCTCTTCCTTCGCGGTGTCGAGGAGCTGCCTGGCGCGGCGCTCGGCCTCCTCGGAGAGGTCGAGGTCGGAGGCGAACCGGGGGACGTAGCTCGCGGGGTCGGCAGGCTGGATCTCCAGGCCGAGCTCGCGCACCACGTACCGGTACGTCCTGGTGAGCTCCATCTT